>NZ_RZSA01001620.1:0-748 GCF_003998075.1 Mesorhizobium sp. M2A.F.Ca.ET.037.01.1.1
GCCTTTCCATCTCGCGCGTCAATGCCAGGTCCATGGCCTTGTCGATGCGGGTTTGCAGCGCCAGCGGCGACTTCGCGCCCTTTTCGAAGCTCTTCTTCCATTCGCGCATGGCGGCGACGAAGATCGCGCCCATGCCGGTGGTCTTGCGGTCGGCCAGCGTGCGGTAGAGGTCTTCGAGCGACTGCCCGGACCAGAAGACCTGCTCGAAGCGATTGAGGGCGAGGCGCATGCGGCTATAGGCGACGAGCTTGTCGATGATGATCGCCCAGGTCCAGATCGAGGCGCAGAGCAGGCCGATCATCACCAGCTTGACCACCCAGCCGGCCTGCATGAACAGGGCCCAGATCGACAAATGCGCTGCCGGATCGGCGAGTGCGATATTTTCCATCACTTAAGTCCTTAAGATTTTCCGGGCATCGCTGGCGGCTGGCCCATGGGCATCCCTTTGGTCCGATCGCGCGAAGCGTGAAGCTTGCGGGACACGCCCCGAATGCACCGTTTCGCGGCCTTTTCGAGGCAAATATTGGTGAAAGGAAGGCGCACGAATTGCGCCAATCTTCACCAATTCCTTCATGAACCGTTATGGTTAAGGATGGGTTAGGATGTCAGGCGCGGCGCATTGCCGCGCTTGGCAGGCGACCAATCAACAAGCGCCGCCGCAAGGGTATGCTGAGATTTAGGTCAGGCCGAGCCGAGAACGATGGCTTCCGAGAACCGGAGCGGAGCGTACTTCGGCATGTCCCGGAAA
>NZ_RZSA01001621.1:0-740 GCF_003998075.1 Mesorhizobium sp. M2A.F.Ca.ET.037.01.1.1
GATCGGCGCCATCGACATTTTCCTGCTGCAGAGCCTGCTCACCACCTTCAACGTTTCAACCTATGTGCTGCAGATCGCCTATGGCCTGATCCTCGTTATCGCCGTGGTGCTGACAGCGGTGCAGGAACGGCTGTCGAGGCGGAAAGGCTGACCGGGATGACAAGCAACTGGTTCCAGTCCACCAACGCCCGCATCGCCGGCGCCTTCGCGATGGCGCTGCTGCTGCAGGTCGTCGGCACGCTGCTCATTCCCGGCTATTCGGCGCCCTTCGCCATCCGCGCGCTGCTGGTCATCGCCTCGCTGCTGGCGGTCGCTTCCATCGGCCAGACGCTGGTCGTCATCCTCGGCGGCATCGATCTGTCGATTCCCTTCGTCATCGGCTTTGCCAATGTCGTCGCGGCGCAGCTTTACGGCCAGGGCTGGAACTTCGCCCTGGTCTGTGGTCTCGTCGGTGTTCTTGCGATAGCGATCGGCGCGCTCAACGGGCTGATCTCGCGCGGGCTCAACATTCATCCGCTCATCGTCACGCTAGGCATCGGCATGGTTGTCCAGGGCGCCGTGCTGTTGTGGACCGGCGGCTTTCCCTCCGGCTCGGCGCCGCAAGCCGTGTCCAGCTTCGTCTCGATCGGCGGCTCGGTCGGCCCCTTGCCTGTGCCCTTGCTGGTGCCCAGCCTCGTCATGCTGACGGCGCTGATCGTGCTGGTGCTCGCCCGCACGCCCTATGGGCGCCGCCTCTACGC
>NZ_RZSA01001622.1:0-738 GCF_003998075.1 Mesorhizobium sp. M2A.F.Ca.ET.037.01.1.1
GCAAGCGCGTCGTCGGCGCGCCCGGATGCGCGCGCAGCCCGAAGGAGAACGGCTTCGACTGGGTGCTCGATCGCCTGATTGCCGGGCTCGATGTGACGGCGAGCGATATTGCCGGCATGTGTGTCGGCGGGCTTCTGATGGAAATTCCGACCAGGCCGCAGCCGCGCGAGCCGACGCCGCACCCCGCCAGGTCGGCGCTGAAGGTCGATATCGTGCTTCTGGCGGCTGGACGTTCGAGCCGCATGGGCGGGCCGAACAAGCTTCTGGCGCTGTTCGACGGCGAGCCGCTGGTGCGCCGCACCGCTTCCCGCGCGCTGGGCTCAAAGGCCGCCAGCACCATCGTCGTCACCGGCCATCAGCGCGAACGCGTGCGTTCAGCGCTTGGAGGCCTTGAGGTGAAACTCGCCGACAATCCCGATTTCGCCGATGGCCTGGCCTCGTCCTTGAAGGCGGGCATTGCGAAGGTCGCGCCCGACGCGGCCGGCGCGATGATCGTTCTTGGCGACATGCCCGGCGTTTCGTCGAAGGACCTCGACAGCCTGGTCGATGCGTTCCGCCGCTCCGGCGGCCACGCGGTCGTGCGCGCCTCGCACCAGGGCAAGCGCGGCAATCCGGTGCTTTTGCCGCGATCGCTTTTCGCGGCGGTTGCGCAGCTCGAGGGCGATACCGGCGCCCGGCATCTGGTCGAAGCCGAGGGTCTCGACGTCATCGATGTCGAGATCGGGCAGGGTGCATCGA
>NZ_RZSA01001623.1:0-733 GCF_003998075.1 Mesorhizobium sp. M2A.F.Ca.ET.037.01.1.1
CGCTAACGCTGTCGGTCCGCGTCGCCGCCATCTCGACGGCGATCGCGCTGGTGCTCGGCACGCTCTGCGCCGCCGCCGTCTCGCAGACCCACTTCTTCGGCCGCGAGGCCATCTCGCTCTTGGTCATCCTGCCGATCGCGCTGCCCGGCATCATCACCGGCATCGCGCTGCGCTCGGCCTTTTCGCTGGCCGACATTCCCTTTTCGTTCTGGACGATCGTGCTCGGCCACGCCACCTTCTGCGTGGTCGTCGTCTACAACAACGCCGTCGCCCGCTTCCGCCGCACCTCGGGATCGATGATCGAAGCCTCGATGGATCTCGGCGCCGACGGTTTCCAGACCTTCCGGCATGTCGTGCTGCCGAACATCGCAACCGCCCTGCTCGCCGGCGGCATGCTTGCCTTCGCGCTCTCCTTCGACGAGGTCATCGTCACCACCTTCACCGCCGGCCAGCAGCAGACGGTGCCGATCTGGATGCTGGAGGAGCTGATCCGTCCGCGCCAGCGCCCGGTCACCAATGTCGTTGCTATGGTCGTCGTGCTGGTGACGCTGCTGCCGATCCTCGTTGCCTATTACCTGACCCGCGACGGCGACCAGATCGCGGGGAGTGGGAAATGAAAACAGCGAGTAGCGAATAGCGAGTAGCGAATAGGGTTCGGCTGTCGATCTCCCTATTCGCTACTCCCTATTCGCTCCTAATCAGGGAGAAACCCAATGGACACCCAGATGCTCAT
>NZ_RZSA01001624.1:0-731 GCF_003998075.1 Mesorhizobium sp. M2A.F.Ca.ET.037.01.1.1
GTCAGTGATTCGATCTCCTCGGCGCTCGGCTGGCTCGACGTCGCGTTCATGTCGCCGACAAATTTGACATACCCGCCAAGCGGAATGGCGCAAAGCTTCCAGCGCGTCCCGCGGCGATCGTTAAAGCCAACGAGCTCGGGGCCGAAACCGATGGAAAAGGCCTTCACGCCGATGCCGCACCAGCGGCCGATGAGATAGTGGCCCATCTCGTGGACGAACACGACCACGGTCAGCACGAACAGAAACGGCACGAGCGTGCCAAGGACGAAGCCTTGCGTGCTGAAGACCGCGTGAAAAATGTCGTTCAACTCATGCCCTCAAATTCGCCCGCACACGACACTCCGCCGCGACTGTGGCATCAATCCGGGCGAAACCGTGGCGCGCGCCGTTTTTCGCCTTGACCGTAGTGTCATTTAGTTCGGAAACAGCCCCAGTGCCGGATGCTCGGCGCCCGCCGCGACCCAACCAATGACGTACAGCGCCAGCGCGGCCGCGACAAGCCCGTCGACCCTGTCCATGACACCGCCATGGCCGGGAATGAGGTTGCTGGAATCCTTGGCACCATGCCGGCGCTTCACCCAGGATTCGAACAGGTCGCCGATCTGGGAAACGACCGACAGCGTCAGCGCGGCGAGTCCGAGCTGAACGAGATTGCCGGCGCCGGCTGCAATTGCCAGCAGCAGCCCGCCGGCAAGGCCGCCGACGGCGCCCCCAACCGCACCGCTCTGTGT
>NZ_RZSA01001625.1:0-730 GCF_003998075.1 Mesorhizobium sp. M2A.F.Ca.ET.037.01.1.1
GCGCGCAGGGCTGGCCGGCGGCGATCTTGGCATCGGCATAGTAGGAGACGCCGCGGCAGGTCTGGTGCTGGCGGTTGTTGTCGAGCTTGATCTTGGGATCGTAGCGCCACTTTTCCTTGCCGCTCGCGGCATCGATGGCGATGGCGAAGTTGTGTGGCGTGCAGATGAAGAGCGCGTCGCCGACCTTCAGCGGCGTCACCTGATAGGTCGTTTCGCCGATATCGTCGGGGCCCTTCACGTCGCCGGTGCGGTAGGTCCAGGCCGGCTGCAACTTGGCGACATTGTCGGGCGTGATCTGGTCGAGCGGCGAATAGCGCTGGCCGAACGGCGTACGGCCGTAGAAGTGCCACTCGCCGGCCGGCATGTCGCCGCGGAGATTGGCCGCCGCCGCCACCTTTTCGGTGCCGAGCGTGCCGGCGATATCGTGCGGATCGGCGGTCATCGAATAACCGGCGACCGCCAACGAGGCGAGCACCGCCAGGATCAGTGGCGCGCGTCCGTCGGGACCGCGCAAGCCGCGCCTTGCCCATGGCGTCAAAAGCCACAGGGCGATGAGCACGATGACGCCGCCGCGCGGACCGAGCTGCCACCAGTCGAAGCCGATTTCCCACACCGCCCAGCACAAAGTGGCGAGCACGAACAGCGCGTAGAGCCAGAGCGAGGTCGACCTGCGACTGAACAGCAGCCAGGCGGTGATCAGGAAGACCAGGCCGGCGATCAGGTAGTACCA
>NZ_RZSA01001626.1:0-721 GCF_003998075.1 Mesorhizobium sp. M2A.F.Ca.ET.037.01.1.1
GGTCGAGTGACACCTCCTTCGGCAGTGCTGACCATGGCTTGACGGAGAGCCGGTCTGCCAGTTCCTTCTCGTACGCGCGCTGACGCTCTACGAGTTCCTGGATGCCGCCGGGCCGGTGGCTGGCCTCCGTCACGCCCCACGCGGTGAAGAAGTCAGTCACGAAAACGGGCATGGTCTGCTGGACCAGTTGGAACCGCACCGGTGTGACCTCGCGTCCGTTATAGAGAAAGAGTGCTAGACCATGGTGCGTCTCCGTGCTGTCGCCCAGGGCGGCCCCTTGCGTCAGCGCGAAGGGGAAGGCCGCTCGGTTCCACCCGGGGGGATCATTGGGCTCGGACCAGACGCGGCCCGGCTGAACGACGATGTCCCAGAAGCTGCGCGTGCCGGGAAGCGAGCCGCTGCGCACGATGTCCTGGGTCGTCGGCACGAGATGGCCGCGGTGCGTGAAGAACGACAGCGAGACCTTGGGGAACAGAGTCGTGTCCTTGCCGACGACCGGATTGGATCTAAAGCCACCCGGATTCAGCTGACCCTCGACATCGCTGGCCAGCATTGTCATCGCTGCACCGTTTAAGTGCAATGTTCCGACGAACTGCTCACTTGCTTCGCCGGCACCTTCCGGAGGAGCGAACCTAACGTTCGTGGTGAGGCTGTCGGGGGCGGCGCCGGCGATGAGCTCATTCGCTGTGATCGGCTCGTTCGAGACCTCGCTGCGCAACAT
>NZ_RZSA01001627.1:0-721 GCF_003998075.1 Mesorhizobium sp. M2A.F.Ca.ET.037.01.1.1
GCGTCGGCTGCCGCGATATGCGCCCCAACATCGCCGGCGAAGCCGATCTCGCGGTCGCCGACGCCGCGCACCCGCCCGGTCAGTTCCACGCCGAGCGCCTGCAGCGTGGCGAGATCGACATCGGCCCTGTCGGGCCGGCCGGCGAGCTGCAGCGATGGCTGGCGCCGGGCGCCTTCAGGATTGGCGAGGTCTTCGGGGCGCTGCGCCATCAGACCCATCGCGCAGAGCCAGAAGAAGATGTCGTGGCCGCGCCATGTTCTGGGCAGCCGCGTATGCTTGCCGACCGAAAGCACCACGCGGCGCCCGGCACGGGCGAGCTCGTCGGCGATCTGCACGCCGGAGGATGATGCGCCGACGACCAGCACGCCGCCGCCTGGCAGCTCGTCGGGCGAGCGATAATGCGAAGCGTGGATACTCAGCGGTCCGCGAATGGTTTCGGCCCCAAACGGGATGACCGGCCGGTCGCAATGCCCCGTCGCCACGACGACCGCACGGGCCGACCAGTCGCCGGCGCTGGTGCGCAGGCCAAAGCCGTCGCTGGTCCGCTTGGCGGCGATGACCTCGACATTGGTCTCGACGGGCGCATGCCATTGCCAGGCGTAGCGCTCCAGGCTTTCCACGAACGCCCCTTTGCTCATGAAGCCGTCCGGATCGCCGCCCTTGTAGGGCGAGCCGGGGAGCGCATTCAGCCAGTTCGGCGTGAGCAGCCGAAGCGAGCGCC
>NZ_RZSA01001628.1:0-713 GCF_003998075.1 Mesorhizobium sp. M2A.F.Ca.ET.037.01.1.1
ATAGAGGACGCCGTCATCCATGACGGCGTCCTCTATCGAACCGACTGTCGTACAGCAGCAGGCCCGTACCCGTACAGCGACGAGATGCGGTTTGGCGCGATGTCAGTTACCAAGTCAGCCATGCTTAACATTGCGATGCTGCGGCTCGCGCAAAAGTTCGGAGCTGAGTTCCTGGACGAGCCGATTGCGAAATATTTTACGGCCGCTCGCCGACCGGGCTGGGACGACGTAACCTACCGGCAACTGGCGAACATGTCCTCTGGCCACCACTTCAAAGGAGAAGGAGGAACGTTCGCGGATCTGAAGTTCAATTGCTGGGTGCAGCAGCGGACGAAAAACGACAGGATCGAAGTGGCGCTGTCGTCGTACCCGCGCACGTACCAGCCAGGCGCGGAGTTCCACTACATCAATCAAGACTCCTACCTGGAGGGGACAGCGCTGGACGCCCTGCTCAAGAGCCAGGAGGGGTGTGAAGCGTCGACCTGGGAAATGCTCAAACGCGAGGTCTACCAGCCAATCGGGATCCATCACCTTCCCAGCGCCTCTACGATCGAGGAAGACGGATCCCAGGGGCTGCCGCTGTGGAGCGCCGGTTACTATCCCACGATCAATGACCTGGCCAAGCTGGCACTGCTGATGAAAAACCGCGGTGCCTGGGGCGATCAGCAGATCCTCAACCGCGAGCTCGTCGAATCGCTGCTGCCCACTACTAC
>NZ_RZSA01001629.1:0-712 GCF_003998075.1 Mesorhizobium sp. M2A.F.Ca.ET.037.01.1.1
GGCTCCGCCCGTGGATGACGATGCGATAGGTGTCTCGCCCAGTCGCCAAGGCATGGAACCTGCCAACGCACACTAACCAACCGGACCTTCGGACGGCGTCGGCCAAAATCCCTATAAAATTCCTATATCTTTCCCGCCCGCTCCGTCTCGAACCTTTATGGCGATCGGGTCCATATCTCCTTCGAAGAAACGCTTGATCGCCGTCGCCGCCAAGGTGTCGAGCGTCCGCGTGCAGTTTTGAGCCCGCCACCGCGAGCCCGCAAACACAAAGTGGAACAAGGAAGACCTGCCATGGACCTCATCGTTCTCGGGATCGGGATTTTGTTCTTCGCCCTGTCCTTAGCCTACGTCAAAGCCTGCGACAGAATCTGAGCGGAAGGGCCGGATCATGCTTCTCGATTATTTCCTTGGCGGCGCGGTGACCTTGTTCCTGCTCGCCTACCTTACCTACGCCCTCATCCGCCCCGAGCGTTTCTGAACGTTCCGGCGCCAGGCACGGAAAGCCATCACCATGACAATCTACGGCTGGATACAGATCCTTCTCTATTGCGGCATCCTCGTCGCGCTCGTTAAGCCGGTCGGCTTCTATATGCACCGCGTCTTCAACGGCGACCGCACTGTTCTTTCATCGGTTCTGGTTCCGATTGAACGCGGCCTTTATCGCTTAGCTGGCACCAATGAGCGAGAGGAACAACACTGGGCCGTCTACACG
>NZ_RZSA01000162.1:0-9039 GCF_003998075.1 Mesorhizobium sp. M2A.F.Ca.ET.037.01.1.1
GTCGGACATCGGACAGCACCGCGATTCGCTGCATAGGAAGCCTGGAGTCGCGATTTCCCTTGGGGGAATCAGCGCATGAAAGGAGAGCTGGGTCGTGTCTGCCGAAATGAGAAATTGCTCCCCCTTATTGCCTCACCGAGGAATGTTACCCAGCGCGATAGACGGACATGCCCTACCTCCCCCCGTTGCAGCTGAGGGAGATAGGGGCCAGCTCTTCATTCAACCCTCATGGAGGATGATCAGCCCAGCCATTTCCATGCGCCGGCCTTCACAAGCCGTGCACCATTCAGGTTCTTTTCCTTGAAGCGCGACGATCCTTGTCAGACGTCGCAACACTTGCTGCCGAGAGCACGAGCTCTTCCTCGAGCATGCCTTGATCTGCGCCTCGAACGGCTCGCACATGCTGGGTTTCAACGACTTCGCAGAGGTTGATATTCTGCAGTGACTTCGTCTCGCTGCTGCACGGCATTGACGCTGGGAGCCATGCTCGCGTGGCGCAATTGTGCTGAAGCCGGTGCCCACGGCAACGTTTCTTAACCCGCCCCAGATCCTGGCGTTTGGCTATTTCCGACATTCGTGTCCGGCTTCGGACAAAGGCCGGGTTTGCCGAACGGAGTCGCACCCAATTTCCAGTGCTGCTTGAGCAATAATATCGACCGGCATTACTGCACAACACGAAAGTTGCTGCAAAAACCGAAGTGAACCCAAGGCATCGGGTCAATTGGCATGGCGCTTGCGACTCGGTCGATAGAACGCAGTCAAAATCACGGTTGCAGACCATGCCTACCTCTCAAAGCTCGATAAAGCACGCGAGCGAAATTCCCCGTCTCCGCGGAAGCTCGTCGCCTTTAAACGTGCCTGCTCGGGGGCGGTCTTGCACAAGACCGGTCCGAGGCAACCACGCCAAGGCGCGAGGCTGCCGGAACTGTCGACCGAAGTCGATGCCGCTTCAGTTTAACCGAAAAATGCACCGTACCACTTTGGCCTGGGAGCAAATCAATGACCGACAGAAAGAACGTTCCTCTCGTGACCTTTCGCACGCGTGTTCGCGATGAGTCGATCGGGGGGCCAAATCCTTATCGGTGGGAGAACAAGACCTCCGACGATTATTTCGGGGGCAAGCGCGTCATCCTGTTCTCGCTGCCTGGCGCCTTCACCCCGACCTGCTCGACCTTCCAACTGCCCGATTTCGAAAAACTCTATGATCAATTTCTGGAACTGCGAATTGACGCGATCTACTGCGTCTCGGTCAACGATGCTTTCGTCATGAATGCGTGGGGAAAGTCCTTGGGGCTGCAGAAGATCGAGCTGATCCCAGACGGGTCGGGCGAGTTCACGCGCAAAATGGGCATGCTGGTCGCGAAGGACAATCTGGGCTTTGGCATGCGCTCCTGGCGATACGCCGCTCTGATCGACGATGGCGTGGTGGAGCAGTGGTTCGAGGAGGAAGGCTTCTGTGACAACTGCGAGACGGACCCCTATGGCGTTTCATCCCCGCAAAACGTTCTCGACAAACTGAAGGCGGCGGCATGACCCAGAAGTGGCAAGTCTCACACAACCCAAGCACACACTAGAGCATCCTCGGCAGATTACGGTTCAACATGCATCTCTCAGCAAGCCTGCTTCAACGCCAGAAGCAACGTATGGTCTTATCGCCTCAAGCCATTGAAGCTATTCGCTTGCTGCGATTGACGCATACTGAACTCCATCAGCTCGTGCAGCAGGCACTCGAGAGGAACCCCGTTTTGAAGCCTGACCCGTTTGACGACGATTCGCCGCTGTCAGGGGTGGATCAGCGGAGCAGTCAAAGCAGAAGCGAAATCGGCGAATCGCCCATTGGCGGGCCGTCTGGCGGGCGCGGGCAATGGAAGTCGCAACGCAGTAGCGGCAACGATCGACCTGCCGTCGAGGAGTTTACCGCCCACACCGAAACATTGCACGACCATGTCGCCCGCCAGGTCGCCCTCACCCCGTTCACCCCCCAGGAGCGGCTGATTGCCGGACAGCTCGCCGCCCATCTGGAGGACACTGGCTATCTTCAGGTAAACCTTTTCGATCTGGCCAGGAGGTTAAACGTTCGGCAAGCTGATGTGGAACGGGTCATCGGAATCTTGCAGCAATTTGATCCGCCGGGGATTTTTGCGCGAACTCTCAGCGAATGCCTGGAGATTCAGCTGCGCCAGCAAGACCGGTTCGACCCGGCTATGGCAGCTTTGGTCGCCAATCTCGAGATGCTTGCACGGGGGGATTTTCAGGGATTGAAGCAGCGTTGCGGAGTCGACGAGGAGGATCTCCTCGACATGAGGAACGAAATCCGCGCGCTCGATCCCAAGCCTGGAGACCGGTTCCAGTCCGGGACGCCGGAAACCATCGTACCGGACGTCTGGGTAATGCCCAAGTCCGAAGGTGGATGGCGGGTGGAGCTTGATCCGGCCACGCTGCCCAAAGTGTTGATCAACCACACCTATGTCGCCGAAATCTCGCAGCTGACCAATCAAAATCCGGAAGGCAAAGCGTTTCTCGACCATTGCCAGGAAAAAGGGAACTGGCTGATCAGCTGCCTCGAGCAGCGCGCTAAGACGATCCTTAAGGTTGCGACCGAAATCGTGCGCCAGCAGGATGCCTTTTTTACACACGGCGTCGCCCATCTGCGGCCTCTCTGTCTCAAAAATGTCGCTGACGGGATCAAAATGCACCAGTCGACGGTAAGCCGGGTGGCTTCGAACAGGTACATGTTAACTCCGCGCGGGGTGTTCGAGCTGAAGTATTTTTTCACAGCGACAATCGCATCCTGCGAGGGCGGCGACGCGCACTCCGCCAAATCTGTCCGCCATCGGATCAAGGCAATCATCGCCGAAGAATCGCTCGACAAGGTACTTTCCGACGAAGACATCGTTGCTCAGCTCAAGCAGACCGGCATCAATGTCGCTCGCCGTACCGTCACCAAATATCGCGAGGCGATGAACATCCCTTCCTCCATACTACGGCGCCGCGATAAGCGTTTGTCCGCAGCTGCGATCAAGCGAAGTGACTAACCGGCATTCCTGGTCGGCGAGAGGCGACTCTCAACTTCCTCCGGGCCGAAGCAGCTTTCGAAGTCCTGGCATTCCCGACAACTGGGTGCAGTGCATGACGAAAAGCCTTCGGCCTCACACAGCTTGCGGTAAAAGTACTTTTTCCATTTCATGTTTTCTGTGTTGCCTGCCGCCAGCGCGGGAAAATGTCTGGCAAGCAGGCGGCTGAGCTCAGCGCGATTTGAGAGGCCAAGATCCCGCCAAAGATGGTCCGTGCGCATCGCACGCCGGGCGATGATCTTGGCCAAGCGGCCGCTCGCCGGGTCGGCCGGCGCAGCATGCGCTAGCAGCAGCCGGCGTAGCAGCTCCTCTTCCAGTTCCGGCTCGGGCTCGCTCAACTCCTCCAAAGCGAATACGCTGCTGGAGGTAGACGGGAAAGTTGCGGCCAAGACATCACGCAATTCGACAGACGAAAGGCCTGTCCCCTCCGTCGCCAACACCTCGCCCGCCTGGACCTCCTCAAGCGAACGTGAATGTACGCAGGGCAGCACATGCTGATCGAAGCTCCTCCCTAGCTCGGACCCACGCCATTGCGCGCTGGATAGGCAGCCATCATCGTAACGGCCGGCTTCAGCTTCCGGCATGACAAAGCGCCTTGTTGACCGCAGGGATGATCTTGTCGCCCCAGAGCTCGATCTGGCGCAGCATCGTCTTTTGGTCGAAGTCGCCCAATTGAGTCTGAACTGCGATCTGGTCCGGTTTCAAGATATCGATCTCTTCCAGCAGGCGATCAATCACGCGATTTACGCTGCCAATCGGCAAATTTTTGCGCATGGTCTCGAAGGACAGATCCTGCTGGGTCGGTGTCTCCTGCAGCAGGTAGCCATCGTGGCTCTGTTGGCGGCGCTGATGCAGGGCTTCAGAAAGCCGGCGCTGGAAGCGGGCATTGTCGAGATAGCTGTTGATCTCCAACTCGTCGTGGCTGGCATAGCAGCAGCGCAGCAGCGATATCTTGACGTCGGTGACGTTCTTTTCCTCGGATGCCGCCGCCCTCTCGACTGATTCACGCAGTGTGGTCAAAGTCTCTAAGCCGTCGTGGAAGGCTGTGACAAAAAAATTGTGCCCCTCGCGGTAGGCCCGAGCCATCCGTGCGGCTCCGCCAGCGATCCAGATAGGCGGCGTCGGCTGCTGGACTGTGCGGACCGAAATCGCTGTTGGGGGGATCTTCTCATACTGGCCGTCGTGTTCGAAGACGTTTTGGTTGAGGCCCTTGAGAATGATGTCCAGGTATTCCGAAAAGACGGCCGGCGCCTCATCGATGTCCACGCCGAACCGTTCGAACTCGAACTGCTGGTATCCCAAGCCTACGCCGAGCTCGAGACGGCCGTTCGCAACGATGTCGGCGAAGCCGATCTCGGACAGCAGGCGCTGCGGTTGGTAAAGCGGCAGCACGCAGACGGCAGTGCCCAGGCGAATCGTGCTTGTCAAGCCGGCGCAGTGCGCCACCATCATCAGCGGGGATGGTATGAGGCTGTAATTGTTGAAGTGGTGCTCAGCAAACCACGCGGTGTTGAACCCAGCCTGCTCCGAAGCGACGGCCTGTTCGATGGAGTTGCGGATGACGCTTTCTGAGGATTGGTGATAGCCACGCTGGGCGGCCAGAATGAAAGTGGCAAATTCCATGATTTCTCCTCGTTATAGACACGTCAGCCGACCGGGAATGTGCTCGGCATGCACATGCTTGGATCTCAAGCACCTCAGGTGCGTCGTGGAGCCGAGGCTTCATAATGCTCGGCCGGTCGCCCTGCGAAGGCCTGGCAATTAACCTGCGGCCTCCGCAAAACATTCGTCATAGAGTTCGCTGGCGTTTCCCGCATCACCGAACGAGGTCCAGCCGCCGTCCACGTAGAGGATCGAGCCGTTGATGTATGAGGCGTCAGACGAAGCAAGGAAGAACGATGCATCTGCGACGTCTTCTGGCCGTCCCATCCTGCCCATGGGGATGCGTCGTCCGATTGCTGTCAGGTCGATGCGGCCGGCTTTGGCCAACTGAGCAAGTGCGGGCGTGCGGATGTGGCCAGGAGCGACGGTGGCTGTCCGAATTCCGACCGGCCCGAGTTCGGCCGCCATGCAACGGGTCAGCATATCCATCCCCGCCTTGGAGGCGCCGTAGGCATGGCGCGGCGCGAACGGCAGAAAGCTGTCGATCGACCCGAGATTGAGGATCACGCCGCCCGGGCGCATAGCCTTGATCGCTTCGCGCGCGCAGGTGAAGGCGCCGGTAAGGTTGACATCCAGGACGTGTTCGAGCTGTTTCGACAGTTGCTCGATCGCAGGCACAATCCTGTCGGCGGTATCAGCACTATTGACCAGAACATCGATATACCCGAAGCGTCCCCTCAGTTCTTCGAACATCGACACCACATCGCTCTCGACGGCCACGTCCAGCGATTTCGCCAGATGCTTGCCGGGGAGCGATGTAGCCAGCTCTGCCGCTGCAGTGCCATCTTTATCAGCAATCACGACGGTGTCGCCGTTCGCGGCAAAGCGGCGAGCGACGGCCGCGCCAATGCTTTTTGCGCCACCGGTGACGAGCACGATTCGCGCATCTGTGCATTCGGCCGGACAGGAGAGCTCGGCTTGGAGCGCACCATCCACCGGCGGGTGAGCATCCCCCGGCTGGTTGAATGACATCCAGCCTCCGTCGACTGCCAGCACCGAGCCGGTGATGTAGCGCGCCTGCGTGCTGCTCAGAAAACGCACGACCCTGGCGATCTCGTCGGGGCGAGCCAAGCGCCCCATCGGCACGCGGCGGCGTATCGCCGCGAGGTCCATTTTGCCAGCGCGTGCCAGTTCTGTGACCATTGGGGTGCGGACGGAGCCCGGCGCCACCGCCGTGACGCGGATTCCTCGCATAGCCCACTCGCATGCAAGGGACTTTGTCAACGAGATCACGCCAGCTTTCGAGGCTGCGTAGGCGTTGCGCCTGGGATTGCCGACCACGCCCGCCATCGAAGCCACATTGACGATCGCACCGCCCGGCTTCATGCGCCGCGCCGCTTCCCGGGCCATAACGAATGGCCCAATAAGGTTCACTGTCACGCCGCGTCGGAAGGTATCGACAGCGGTGTCGATGATCCTATCCATCGTGGGTCCAACCGCCGCATTGTTGATGAGGACATCGATTTGCGCGAACCGTGCTTCGACCTGGCCGAAAAGTGAGAGCATGTCCTTCTCTCGCGACACATCGCACTCCAGACCGACGTGCGGCGACCCGAGATCCCGAGCCAGTTCAACCACACCACTGCCCGGAAGGTCCACCGCAACTACAGTGTCTCCGTCCGCGGCAAGGATATCGACCAGGGCACGGCCGATCCCGCCCGCAGCGCCTGTGATGATTACGGTGCGTGCTGCCAGTTTCACGAGAGCTTCTCCACGATGACCGCTTGTGATCTCAGCCCATCAACCTTGGGCGGAATGAAGGGCCGAGCCAAATCGTTGCAGTGACCGCCAGTTGCGGCCCCACACAGATGTCGTTCCCGTAGGGCGCTCATCCTCCATTTCTACCCACTTATGCAGCTCCCAGTTGGGGACCCTCGACGCCATCTTGGTCGGTGGGGATGTGACCCTTGAGCAACTGGTAGATGGGATCGTCTGGATGTTGTGCTCCAATCGGCTGTCGCCGGCCGAACCTATCTGCCTCAAGAATCGCTGGCGGGATTTGCTCCTCAACCCAATCGTAGACGACTGTCCGTTCCGCAATTCGCCACTCGTCCTGCCTCTTCTGAAACAGATCGCAGTAACGGCCGCAAAGCAGCGTCTGACGTATTTCTTGGTCTGTATCCGGTCCGCGTTGCAGCGCGGTGAAATAGCTCTCGACCGCGGCCTCTGCTGAACTGATGAAGTCGATCAGGCTGTTCGTGATTTGATGGATGTTACGGTGCCCCGGCAGACCGAGAGCAAATTGGATGAAGTCCTCTGCCGGTCCGCAATAGGGACCGTGCCTGTCATACGCTTCGGGCCAGTATGCGCTACGCAGCGCCGCCTCATCGGCGCGGTCTATCCCGCGGCAGTACCGATACAGGCAGTTGCGGATCGCCTCTCGGTCACGCAGTTCGGTAATTTTCGCGTGGTCGACAGGGTCTGTCGCGAATTGTATGATTGTTTTATCCTTCCCGATGCCAGTCTGCACTTTGCGTGTGTCTCTCTCTACAACTGAGTTAGCGGGGGGCTCGTCAACTTCCAGAGCTTGTTCGGGGCAGGCTCGTACCCCTTTTGAGGCAAGCAGTTGCTCCCCATCGGCAACATCAATATCACCGGGCAAGATGTAGCCGGCGTCATCAAGCTTGAAGACTCTCGGCGCCCGCGCCCAGCAGCGCGCATGACCCTGGCATCTGGCTTTATGTACGACGACACGCATAGCGAACTCCAATGTCGTTGGCTGAAACTTCAGGACCAGTCCAGGATCAGATTCTCGATCCCGAACACATGGCCGCCGAAGGTGATAGGTTCAGTCCCTGTCTTGATCCGAAAGGCTGGGATGCGCGCCAGCCACTCCTCCAGGCCAATGACAATCTCCCGCCGGGCAAGGTGTGAGCCAAGACAACGATGGGGACCATAGCCAAAGGCAGCGTGCCGGTTGTCCTCGCGCGCCAGATCGATCTCATTCGGGCATTCGAATTCCGCCGGGTCACGATTGGCAATCATCGTGGCACAGGAAACATAGTCTCCCTTGCGGATCGGCGCGCCTTTGAAGTCGACATCCTTCGTTGCCACTCGGATCATCTGAATGGTCGAATAGGCGCGCAGCAATTCTTCCGCAGCGACGGCAATCCGGTCCGGTTCGCTTCGTAGCAATTCCTGATCTTTGGGGTTGCGCGCGAGATGGGCCAAGTCGAAGCATATGGCTGCTGAGACCGTGTCGAGTCCCGCGACGAACACAAGCACGCCGATGCCACGGACTTCTTCGTCACTGAGCAGACGACCCTCGACCTTTGCCTTCACGATGAAGGTCATGAAATCATCGACCGGCTCCTTGCGGCGCTCGGTGGCAAGTTCGTCGATGAAGGCCACGATCGTCCGGGCTGCGGGTGGTCGTTGCTCCTTATCGCCGTGGAGCAGATCTCTAGCCCAGCCGACAAATGTTTCTAGTCCGTTGTCCGAAAGCCCAATAAAGCGAAGGAAGATATTGACCGCGAACGGAACTGCAAAATCCTTCATGATGTCGCAGCTCGTGCCTGATGCGGCGATCCTGTCGATCAGCTTGATCGCTCGTTCCCGGACAGCCGGCTCCAATGCCATTACCCGCTTTGGCGAAAGCAGCGGATTGAGCAGTGAGCGAAAAACACCGTGGAATGGCGGATCGAGCTCAAGCGGGATCATCGGCCAGCTCTCGCCGAGCACAGAGGCGAAGATGCTGCGATGGCTGGAAAACGTTTCGGTGTCCTGCAGCACCCGGCGCTGGTCGCTCGCGCGAGTGATGACCCAGGTACCCCGACCGTCGCGCGTGTTGCTGGTTGAATAAAAGATCGGAGGCCCGGCATGAACGCAAGCAACCGCTGCATGCGGATCCCCGTTAGCGGTCGGCAACATGCCGGGCGACGTAAACAGGCTGAAGTCCCTCACCATTTCGGGCGGGACATGATCTGGAACCGGCCGCGATTTAACCGCGCCAGAATCGAGAGACCGTTCATGAGATGCTGTCGGCATTTGCATGCAATCGTTGGTGCAAGCTCCGTGCCGAATTCGTCTTTCGATAATCCTTGCCGTTTGCTGGGCAACAGGTGGCGCCTGCGCTGACTTGCTGGTCGGGATTGCAACATTCTTGTCCAGCGTCGGACACAGAATGTAGAAAGCTAGACACCGACTTGGAGCAACTCAACTGGTGGGATCGCTAGCTGTGGAGCCTCAACAGGTTGTCCTCGGTTAGAGCGAGGCGACTGATAGGTGTTTTGGACTTTAGGCTCCCGTGGGGACGGTGCCAATTGTATCTGTGCAGCCAGACCGGCAACTCTGCGGCGCGGTG
>NZ_RZSA01001630.1:0-712 GCF_003998075.1 Mesorhizobium sp. M2A.F.Ca.ET.037.01.1.1
GGGGTCGCCCCCTTCGAACAGGACCTCGGGGGCGAGGCGCATGACGCGGTCGAGGATCCGCTGATCCAGGATCGCTAGCCACGGCAGGACCGGCCGCATCGTCGGGACGACGACCTCGACGCCGTATTGCCGCCGGAAGAACAGGTTCTCGACGCGTGCGCGCGATCCTTCGTCGACGAGAAGCGAATGGAGCCACTCGGCGGTTAGGAACTCCCGGACCGACCGGTGGTGAAACCGCACCGTGCCGTAGATGCCCTCGTCGAAGATCGGCCTGGTGAGAAGCGTGCGGCAGTCGGCGTCGTCCCAGTCGGCGAGCACCTGCTTGATCTCGAGCCCGCGGTCGTTCTTCTGGCCGTCGGGGACGCGGACCGCCGACTCCTTCGCCAGGGTGGAGGCCGCGGCGACAAGACGCGCACCCTCGCGGACACGCTCCTTCGAAATCGGATTAGCATCGGCGCGGTCCTGGTCGCGCTCGTCCAGGCGCTTGTCGATGCTGGCGCGCAGCAGTTCGAGACGCGAGCCGACGCGGTCGTTCGCGAGCCAGAACTCGACAGTCTCGGCAAGATCGAGCGGACGGGTAGTGAACGACCACGCCTCCGCGCGGTCCAGCGCCTTTCTGAAAGCGGCTATGTCGGTGACGCCCTTGGCCCCTGCGAAGCGATCGACCTGCTCGCCGGCGAGATCGTCGAGCGCGACCATACGGAAGATGGAC
>NZ_RZSA01001631.1:0-710 GCF_003998075.1 Mesorhizobium sp. M2A.F.Ca.ET.037.01.1.1
GGCTCGGACAACTATGGTTCGGCCAACGCCAACCAGCCGGCCGCTTCGGTCGACACCTCGTTCACCGCTTCGGTCAAGAAGTCGGACGCGGATGCCCAGAAGCCGATCGTCACGGGCGCCAACCACGACCTGTTCGGCAGCCATTAAACGGATCTGTCCTCGACAGACCTCAAAGCGGCGGGCTTGTCCCGCCGCTCTGTTTTTGTGGAGCCGGCTATCCGTTGGCCCGGGCTTTTCCGTGCGTCGACCAGGCAATTTGCGCGATCCCCGTCGCGGAAGCCGAAATCTTGATCGGGAATAAATCCGGACTGTTCCGGGTCTTGTCGGCAGCGGGCCATCCTCCCAAGGCGCCGCCGATGAAACGACAGGACAAGGAACATTGAGATGAACAGGACCGCATTCGTCGCGGCTGCCATGCTCGCCGCTGCCATGGGCAGCGCCTCTGCCGGCAGCGACCATTACGGCGCCGACGGCGCCAAGCAGCCGGCCGCCAGCGCCGATCACATGATGACCAGCTCGATCCGTGAGCGCGGCACGGCGGATCACCAGGCTCCGGTGACGGCCGCAACCAGCCGGACCGTCGTCGACATCATTGCCCGGCACAACGACGACGGCCTGTGGGGCCGCTGACGCCGCTTCGATCCCCCAAAGACCTCCACATTTTTAACGAAAGGAACTTTTGCAATGACCAGGATCGTCCTTACCACCGC
>NZ_RZSA01001632.1:0-709 GCF_003998075.1 Mesorhizobium sp. M2A.F.Ca.ET.037.01.1.1
GTCTCCGGTGGCGGCGCGGCAAGGATGATCGAGCGCGCATCCTCCAACGCCGCTTCCGGCAGCGGCATCAGCCGCGGCGTGCCGTTGCGCGGGCTGGTCTCGGTCTGGCCGATGCGCACGCCGAGCGGGCGGCGCGACAAAGCGGGCCCAAGCGCCATGAAATGCCCGCGCTCCAGGTCGCGGAAGGCTTCGGCCTGGCGCCGCTCCATGCCGAGCAGGTCGGCCGCGCGCGCCATGTCGATGTCGAGAAAGGTGCGGCCCATCAGGAAGTTGGAGGCTTCCGCCGCGACGTTCTTGGCGAGCTTCGCCAGCCGCTGCGTGGCGATGATGCCGGCCAGCCCGCGCTTGCGGCCGCGGCACATCAGATTGGTCATGGCGCCGAGCGAAAGCTTGCGCGCCTCGTCCGAAACCTCGCCGGCGGCGGCGGGCGCGAAGAGCTGCGCCTCGTCGACGACCACCAGCATCGGGTACCAGTGGTCGCGCGCGACCTCGAACAGCCCGCCGAGGAAAGCCGCTGCGCGCCGCATCTGGTTCTCGGCGTCGAGCCCCTCGAGATTGAGCACCGTCGAGACGCGGTGGATGCGCGCGCGCTCGCCCGCCGCCTGCAGACCGCGCTCGGTATGCTCCTCGGCGTCGATCACCAGATGTCCAAAGCGTTCACCCAGCGACACGAAATCGCCTTCGGGGTCGATGATGGTCTGCTGCACCC
>NZ_RZSA01001633.1:0-703 GCF_003998075.1 Mesorhizobium sp. M2A.F.Ca.ET.037.01.1.1
TGCTCACGCAGCAGCGCCGTGAGCACGATCGTGAAGCCCGGCGCGCAATAGCCGCACTGGAAGGCATTCTCCTCGGCAAGCGCGCTGCGGACGATGGCCGCCTCGGGCAGGGCGTCGAGACCTTCGGGCGTGAGGATGTCCGCGCCGACGATCTGCCATGCCATCAGCAGGCAGGAATTCACCGGCCGCCCGTCCATCAGCACGGCGCAGGCGCCGCAGCGGCCGATGCCGCACGCCTTCTTGTTGGCCGTCAGGCCCAGCCGCTCGCGCAGCATGTCGATGAGGCGCATGTCCGGCGGAACCTGCATCGCCGTGTCCGCGCCATTGAGGCGAAAGGCGACCGCAATCGTCTCGATCATGCCGCCGCTCCCAGCGCGTCGAGCAGCCTTTCGGCATCGAAGGGCGCGGCGTGCGGCCAGACGCCGGTCGCGTCGGCAACCGCATTGGCGATCGCCGGCGTGACCGCGCCGATGCCGAGCTCGCCGGCGCCGCGCGGCCCGAACGGGTCGCCGGGGTCGAGGTCCTCGAGCGCGCAGGTTGCGACGGATTCGGGCGCGTCGGCGATGCTGGGCATCATGTAGGTGTCCAGGTTGGCGGTGACGTAGCGGCCGTCCTGCATGGCGGCGTGCTCGGTCAGCGTGAAGCCGACGCCCTGCAGCCCGCCGCCTTCGATCTGGCCGAGATAGGCGGCGAGATCGAGGAT
>NZ_RZSA01001634.1:0-701 GCF_003998075.1 Mesorhizobium sp. M2A.F.Ca.ET.037.01.1.1
TCGGAAGGACGGTCAGCTGCAGGTTTTCCAGCGAATTGATGACCTGATGACCGCGCCGCACAGCCGCACACCTGATTACTGATCGAGCAACGTTGGCCCATATCGGGAAGACCGACGCTGTGCCGTATCCCTCCGGTGAGGCGGTCACCGGACGGTTACGCGATCGTGTCCCGTGGCGTGGTGTAGCTGACGGCATTGGTCGCCGTGCTTTCCGGCATTGGCCGGGCTGATCAGCGCGCCACGGCTGGCAGGCTGATCAGGGGATCATCGCTCATCTGGCTGATCGTTTCCAGCGTCATGTATCTGGCCCGCTGCACGGCCCATTCATCGTTCTGTTCGAGCAGGAGCGCGCCGACGAGGCGCACGATGGCGTCGTCGTTGGGGAAGATGCCAACGACCTCTGTGCGTCGCTTGATCTCGCCGTTGAGACGCTCGATGGGATTTGTCGAGTGGAACTTGGCGCGATGCTCCTTCGGGAAGGTCATGTAGGCGAGCACATCAGGCTCGGCATCGTCCATGATCCTAGCCAGCTTCGGCACCTTCGGCCGGATCTGGTCGGCGACTGCGCGCCATTGCAGGCTCGCTGCCTCGGCCGTCTCCTGAGCGAAAGCGGTTGCGATGAAGGCCGAGACGACCCTGCGGCCGCTCTTGCCGGCATGGGCCAGCACATTCCTCATGAAGTGGACGCGACAGCGCTGCCA
>NZ_RZSA01001635.1:0-700 GCF_003998075.1 Mesorhizobium sp. M2A.F.Ca.ET.037.01.1.1
ACCTCATACTGGGCCATGGACCCGACCGCCGATCGCCAACCGGCAACACCGGTGCCCGCCGCGACAAGCGCGGCGCCTGCGCCCACGAGCATCGTTCGCCTGTTCATCGTGCCCTCTCGATAAACTTGCAGGCAAGATAGCGGCGGCTCGGGAATAGCCCTTGATCTCAATCAAGGCCTTTGATCGACCCGCCGCCTAGCGGCGCGACCGTCGAACTCGAACACTTCGATGCCGGCGACGTCGACGTTCGAGGCAGTTGATGTTGATATAGGCCGTGCGTTCGCCGCTTTCGCCGACATCCTCGGCGAAGGGGTGGATTCCGCAGGTCCGGCAGAAGCGATGCGCGATTTGAGCCTTGCCGAAGGTGTAGCGGCCGAGGTCGTCGCCCCAGGCGACCAGACTGAGCTTCTCATGCGGCACCGCCCACAGCAGCGCGCCCTTGCGCGCGCAGATCGAGCAGTTGCAGCGCACCGCGCCGCCGATCTCACCCTTGACCTCGAATGCCACCTTGCCGCAGTGGCAACTGCCTTTGTACAGCATCAGCATCCTCCCATCGCTGGCAGGGTGCAAAGGCACGCTTGCCGGGTTATCTCTTTGCCGGGCCCAACATCAGGCCGCGCGTCTAAAAGACGTTGCAAATTTGCAAGGTCCGACATCGAAAATGCAATCCGTCCGCGATCGTCTCGAAACCATCCTGTCA
>NZ_RZSA01001636.1:0-697 GCF_003998075.1 Mesorhizobium sp. M2A.F.Ca.ET.037.01.1.1
GTCCCAGCGCGTGTAGCGGCCCGGATACTCGTAGTTCGAGGAAAACACCGCGCCGCGGCGTGAATTCAGGCCGTCTACATAGGCGTCGATCGCGCCTTCATAGGGCCTGTCGTGCCGTTCGCGGGTGATGGTCACGCCGCCCGCGGTGACGAAGCGCTCCGCCCCGTTGTCCAGAACTTTAGTCGTCATTGCCGTCTCCATCAGCGTTTTGGGCAACGGACCCGGGAATGGCTCTAAAAAACAAATGGCCGCCCGGACATTCCGCTGCGGCCACCCTCATTTTCACGCGCACACGCACGAACCGGCCGCTGTCAGCGAGCCCACCACCAAACGGTCTTGTTCGAACGCATGTTCATGCCGACTCCCATAGCGGCGAATGCTTGGATCGGCAAGCGGAATCAAGGAAATCGTCGGACGAGGTGAATCGGCTGCCGCGCAGGGAGCTTTATTCTGCGGGCTGCGGCTCCAGGATCGCGCGGCGGTCGAGCGATTGCGACAGCACGGCCACCGCGACGGCCAGAAGCGCGAGTGCGGCGCCCACCAGCGGCAGGTTGGCGTAGGAGACACCCCAGGAGATGGCGAGGCCGCCGATCCAGGCGCCGCCGGCATTGCCGACATTGAAGGCGCCCTGGTTCAGCGTGGCCGCAAGGTTCGGTCCTTCGGCGGCCTCGCCATCTCCTGGGGTGTCTCCTACGCC
>NZ_RZSA01001637.1:0-697 GCF_003998075.1 Mesorhizobium sp. M2A.F.Ca.ET.037.01.1.1
GAGCTCCGGAATGTCGAGGTCGTCGGCGAGCGCGACCACGCGCTCCGGCACATCGACCGTCTCGACATCCGGCACCTCGTCATGCTGGCGGGGCTGCGGCGCAGCCATCGGGGCCTGCGCCGGTTTGGCATGGGCGGAATAATCCGGGGCCGGCTCGTTGCGGTAAGCAGGCGCGGTCATCTGCAGCGGCGCTGAAGGCGCTGCCACCTGCACCGGCGCCGCTTGGGCCGGCTGTGCCGCAAATGAGGCTTGCACCGGCGGAGCGGCGGTCGGGGTCGAACGGCTCCAAGACCTTGTCTGCTCGACCGGCGTCGGATGCATCCATTCGGACGAATTTGCCGGAGACCTCGCGCTGGCGGCCGCCGCCTGCTCGGCCTCGATACTCCGGGCGAAAGCGGCGCCAAAGGCGTCGTCGTCGAAATCAATGTCCTGTTCGGCCGCCGAAGGTCCGGCGCTGGAGGGCTCGGCCTTGGCCGAGGCTGCAAAATCCTGGCGGTCGAGCTCGTTGGCGAGCAGGTCGTCCAGGTCGCTGTCGGCCGGCTGCGCGTCCTGCCGGTCCTGCGCCGGCTGGCGCTCGTCGAGATCCCAGTCGAGATCGTCGGCCGCCGTGTTCCCACCGGCGTGGCTCGCGGATTCCGCAACCAGCCGTGGCGCGGGAGCAGGCTCCTTGACCGTGGGCATAGGCCGTGCGGTCATG
>NZ_RZSA01001638.1:0-696 GCF_003998075.1 Mesorhizobium sp. M2A.F.Ca.ET.037.01.1.1
CCGCCCGGAATTCCGGGCGGCACCCGACAGCGTCAACAAGATGTATGCCTTGCAGGAGATGAAGCAGCTCAAGTTCCTGGTCGGTCAGGTCAGCGGGCTGGCCGGGGCCGACGGCCAGTTGTCATCGGCGACCATCAAGGGCGGTCCGGACGGCGACGTTGAGGTGCCATGCACCCGCATGCTGCCCTTCTTCGGCCTCACCATGAAGCTCGGACCGATCGCCGAATGGGGCCTCAACCTCAACGAGAACCTGATCCCGGTGGACACCGAGAAGTT
Source organism: Mesorhizobium sp. M2A.F.Ca.ET.037.01.1.1 (assembly GCF_003998075.1). Taxonomy (NCBI): domain Bacteria; kingdom Pseudomonadati; phylum Pseudomonadota; class Alphaproteobacteria; order Hyphomicrobiales; family Phyllobacteriaceae; genus Mesorhizobium; species Mesorhizobium sp. M2A.F.Ca.ET.037.01.1.1. The sequence continues at coordinate 277 of NZ_RZSA01001638.1, forward strand.
CCAGACCTCGATCCCGGGCATCTTTGCCGTGGGCGACATCAACTGGTATCCCGGCAAGCTCAAGCTGATCCTGTCAGGCTTCCACGAGGTGGCGCTGATGGCACAGGCCGCCAAGCGCATCGTCAGCCCGGGCGAGCGCATCGTCTTCCAATATACGACCTCATCGACCAGCTTGCAGAAGAAGCTCGGCGTCCACGACTGAGTATGTTGAATTCAGGTGATGCCGGCCTGACCTGAATCTCAACACACCTCGGAGAGATTACTCCGCAAGCACCGGCGCGGCGTGCTCGTCGCGGCCGCGCAGTTCCTTTTCCGGCATGAGCGCCAGCACGATCAGCGCAAGGACAAGCGTGATCCCGGTGGTGAGGAAAATCATCACGAACGGCAGCGCCGATGACAATTCGATACGCGTCGCGGCGC
>NZ_RZSA01001639.1:0-694 GCF_003998075.1 Mesorhizobium sp. M2A.F.Ca.ET.037.01.1.1
GTCCGTGCCGGTGACTCCCGAGGTCAGGCTTTCAGTGCCGAAGATGATGCGGACCTGTTTCTGCGAAGCAGGCGAGATGGCGCGCGCGCCGGCACCGGTGCGTGCCTGATCGGCGAGACGGTGCGCCAGCAATTCTTCGGCGCCGGCGATCCGGAGGGCGAGATCATCCGCGTCAACCGCACCTCCTGCAAGATCATCGGCCTGCTCGAGCCCAAGGGCTATACCGGCTTCGGCCAGGACCAGGACAATGTCGTGCTGATGCCGCTGCACGCCTATCAGCGGCGCATCGCCGGCAACCGCGACATCGACAACATCTACATCGCCGCCGACGACCGCACCCCGACCAGCGAGTTGCAGCCGCGCGTCGAGGACATTTTGCGCGACATGCGCCGCATCACGCCGGACCGCGATCCCGATTTCGCCATCCGCGATATGACCCAGATCGCCGACGCCATGACCAGCGCCACGACCACCATGACCGGCATGCTGGGCGCCGTCGCCGGTGTCAGCCTCCTGGTCGGCGGCATCGGCATCATGAACATCATGCTGGTCTCGGTCACCGAGCGGACGCGCGAGATCGGCATCAGGCTGGCCATAGGCGCGCACGAAAAACACATCCTCATCCAGTTCCTGGTCGAGGCGACGGTGCTGTCGCTGCTCGGCGGCATTATCGGCATCCTGATCGGACTGTCGC
>NZ_RZSA01000163.1:0-9002 GCF_003998075.1 Mesorhizobium sp. M2A.F.Ca.ET.037.01.1.1
GCACGCCGCGAAGGTTGGCTGGGGAAAGCTCTGCCCCGTCTTCAGGAAATGCTCCGCGCCAGCCGGATATTCGGTGAAACGCAAGGGGCAGTCCGGCCCGAGTGCCGCATTCACCACCTCGACGGCCGCGGCGCACACCTCGGGGCCGATGCAGTCGCCATGCACGACCGCGATCTGGTAGACATCCTTCATCGCCAATCCCTCAGGAACCGCAAATATTCAGATGCATTTGCCGCCGTCGACATTCAGGTCGACGCCGGTGATCATGCTGGCTTCGTCGGAGCACAGGAACGCCGCGGCGTTGCCCATGTCCTGCGGCGTCGACAGCCGGCCGATCGGGATGGTGGCGACGACGCGGGCGCGGTTTTCCTCGCCGGAGCCGATGAAGGTGGACAGAAGCGGCGTATCGCCGGCGACCGGGTTGATCGCGTTGACGCGGATACCGAACGGCGCGAGTTCCACCGCCATGGCGCGGGTAGCGGCGATCGCCCAGCCCTTGGAAGCGTTGTACCAGGTGAGGTTCGGACGCGGCGAGACGCCGCCGGTCGAAGCGACGTTGAGGATGGCGCCGGACTTGATTGATTTGAAATGCGGCACCACGGCGCGGGCGCCGTTGTAGATCGAGCGCATGTTGACGTTGGCGATGCGGTCGAACAGGCCTTCGGCCATCGTCTCAAGCGGCAATGGCGGCTGCGCCACGCCGGCGTTATTGACGAGTATGTCGAGCCCGCCGAAGGCCGAGAGCGCCAGGTCGGCGGCCGCCGTAAAACTCTCCAGCGTCGAGACGTCGCCCGTGATTGGCCGCACCTTGTCGCCGGCTTCGCCAGCAACGCGCGAAGCCGCGGCTTCGTCGCGATCCATCAGCACGAAAGACGCGCCTTCCTCGACGAATTTTTTGACGATGCCTTCGCCAAACCCCGACCCGCCACCGGTGACGATGGCGACCTTGCCAGCAAGTCTCATATCTGTTCCTCCGTTGCCGGCACCATCGGGGAAGACGCGCGCGTTGCACAGTCCGATTATCTGAACGCCCTTTTAGCTTTCCTTGTTTGAGGTCGCCCGAAGCGGGAGTAATAGTCGCCTCGGAATTCGTGAGGAGGAGACGATGACGCTGAACTTCGACCCGAGGGCGAAGGCCACCACGCTCTACCATGGCGAATTCCGGCCGATGTTCATCGGCGGCAAGTGGGTCGCGGCGCAGTCCGGCGAGGTGATGCAGGCGCTAAACCCGGCGACCGGCGAGGTGCTGGCGACGGTGCCGCGCGGCGGAGCCGCGGATATCGACGCGGCGGTGGCCGCCGCGCGGGCCGCCTTCGAAGGCCCTTGGTCGAAATTCTCGCCCTACGAGCGGCAATGCGTGCTGCTCAGGATCGCCGACCTCTTCGAAAAACATTGGGAAGAGCTCAGCGTCTCGGACACGCTCGACATGGGGCTGCCGATCACCCGCACGCTGGCCAACCGCCGCCGGGTCATCGGCATGCTGCGCTTCTATGGCGGCATGGCGACCGCGCTGCATGGCGAGGCGATCGACAATTCGATCCCCGGCGAGATCGTCACCTTCACCCGGCGCGAGCCGGTCGGCGTCGTCAGCGCGATCATCCCCTGGAATGCCCCGACCGCCGCCTCGATCTGGAAGATCGCGCCGGCTCTCGCCACCGGCTGCACCATCGTGCTGAAGCCGTCTGAGGATGCGTCGCTGACGCCGCTCCTGATCGCGAAGCTGATGCAGGAAGCCGGCGTGCCCGACGGCGTCGTCAACATCGTCACCGGAACGGGCGCCGAGGCCGGCGCGCGGCTGGCCGAGCACCCGGACGTCAACAAGATCGTCTTCACCGGCTCGACGCTGACCGGCCAGGCGATCGCCCGCGCCGGCGTCACCAACCTCAAGCGCGTTTCGCTGGAGCTCGGCGGCAAGTCGCCGATCATCGTCTGCCGCGACGCCGATATCGACAAGGCCGTGCCGGTCGCGGCAATGGCGGTGTTCGTGCATTCCGGCCAGATCTGCATTGCCGGCTCACGCCTGTTCGTGGCGCGCGAGATCCACGACGAGTTCGTGCGCCGGGTCGCGGAGTTCGCCGGCAAGCTGCGCATCGGCCACGGCATCGAGGCTGAGACCGAGATCGGGCCGCTGATCAACGCAAGGCAGGCCGGCAAGGTCGAAGGCTACATCAAGGCCGGCAGCGACGAAGGCGCCAGGCTGGTCGCCGGCGGGTCGCGGCTGACGGGCGAGCTCTATGACGGCGGCAACTTCATCGCGCCGACCGTCTTCGGCGCGGTGTCCGACAAGATGACGATCGCACGGGAAGAGATCTTCGGTCCGGTCATTTCGGCCATGCCCTTCGACACGCTGGACGAGGCCGTTGCGCGCGCCAACGCGACGCCTTACGGCCTGGCGGCCGGCATCTTCACCACCAACCTCGGCACCGCGCACAAGCTCGCCCGCCGCGTCAAGGCCGGCTCGGTCTGGGTCAACATGTACCACGCCATCGATCCGGCCGTGCCGTTCGGCGGCATGAAGATGTCCGGCTACGGCCGCGAAGGCGGCATCGAGCACCTGCACGAATATCTGGAGACGAAGGCGGTCTGGATCCAGACAGATTGATATTCAGGTGAGGCCGGCCTGCGAAAGGCGGGTACGCAAATGCCTTCGTCATCCTAGGGCGAAGCAAGGAGCGAAGCGACGCGCGCAGACCCTAGGATCCATGCCTGAACTTGCGAGCGCTGCTGGGGTGAGGAATAGTCACCAGCCGATCCCGAGAAATAGCTCGGACCAAGTCGGATTGGTCTTCTCGATCAGTTCGACCTTCCATTGCCTTTGCCAGCGTTTCAGCGATTTCTCGCGCTGAATGGCGTCGGCGATATCGAAAAACTCCTCGTACCAGACCAAACGCTGTACGTTGTAGCGGCTGGTGAAGCGTGAACCCTGGCCAGTTTTGTGCTCTGGAATTCGGCGAGCGAGGTCATTGGTGACACCGATGTAGATCGTGCCGCCTTTCTGGCTCGCGGTCATGTAGACGTATCCGGTCATGTGGAGGATCCTAATCGGTGCTGCTGTCAACGACCATCCTGCACCGTGGCACTCTACGGTCGAGATTCCGGCATGGATCCTAGGGTCTTCGCGCGTCGCTTCGCTCCTTGCTGCGCCCTAGGATGACGAACGGAGTGGCTTTCTGCACTAATCTCTAAAACGCCGTACTCAGTGAGCCAGCTCGCGCAGATTGGTGCGGATCAGGTTCATCAGCTGTTCGGAAAAGGAATGGTGCACGTAGCCGCGCGCGGTGATGATGCCGACGGCGCGATGGGCGTCGCGATGGTCGATCGGCACCACCCGCATGCGCTCGTCATTGCGCGAGATGGCGATGCCCGGCACCACGCAGACGCCCAATCCCGACGACACCAGCGCCACCGCTGTCTGGGCGCTTTCGACCTCGTATTGCGGCTTGAGCTCGATGCCTTCTGCCGCGGTCAGCCGGTCGAGCAGACCGCGCACCGCCGTCTTGCGGTTGAGTAGGATCAGCGGGAAGCGCTTGAGGTCGGACAGATTGAGCTTCTTCTCGCCGCCATAGGTCTCCACCGGGATGCAGGCCATCAGCGGATCGTCCAGGATCGACTCGAACTGGAAGTCGTCGAGGTTCGGCACTTCCGGGCCGAGATAGAACTCGACCTCCTGTTGCTGCAACAGCGCAAGCGCGGCCTGCGGCGGGGTTTCGATGACCTCGACGATCGAGCGCGGATAGCGCAATTTGAATGTCGCCAATATGTCGCCCAGCCGGCTCGCCGCCAGCGTCGGCGCGCAGGCGATCTGCACCTTGCCCTTGCGCCGCGCGGCGATCTCGGTCAGCCGGTCGAGGCTGGTCTGCACCTGCGACATCGCATTGGCGATCTCCTCGAACAGAACCTGGCCTTCCGGCGTCAGGCTGGCGCGCTGCGCCGTGCGGATGAATAGCGAGATGCCTATCTGCTCCTCGAGGTCGCGTATCTGCATGGAAACGGCCGAAGGGGAACGGTTGCTCTCTTCGGCCGCGCGCCGGAAGCTGCCGTTTTCGGCGGCGAGCAGGAACGTCTGCAGAAGTTTGAGGTTGATGCTGGACATGTCCGCTCGGGCAGGTGATCTGGCCTCCTGACCTATTCAGACGCGGAAGCGATTGCAAGGCAATAGGGCCGTTCCAGGCCTTAGCCAGCAAATCTGTTCCAGTTCAATGAACGGCGGCGAACATCACGCGTTCTTCGGTCGCGTCCGACAGCATCATCTCCTCGACCACGCGGCCGCGCTTCACGACCAGGATGCGGTCGGAGACCGCAAGGATTTCCGGCAGATAGGAGGAGATGACGACGACGGCCATGCCTTGATCGGCAAGGTCGCTGATGAGCTGGTGGATCTCGACGATGGCGCCGACATCGACGCCGCGCGTCGGCTCGTCGAAGATCACCAGCTTGGGCTGCTGTATCAGCGATTTGGCGATCACGACCTTTTGCTGGTTGCCGCCCGAAAGCTCGATCATCCTGGCGCGCTCGCTGATCTGCTTCAGCCTGAGCCGCTCGCCCCATTGCTTGGCGAGTTCCCTGGCGCGCGCCAGGGACACGATCGACACCGGGTTGGATTTGTCCGTCAGTTCGCCGATCTGCAGGTTCTCGCCCGCCGTCATCGTCTCGAAGAAGCCGTCGAACTTGCGGTCCTCCGTCACATAGACGATGCCGTCGCGCACCGCCGGCCTGGGCACGCGATAGCGCACCGACTTGCCGAGCAGGCGGATTTCGCCGCCATGGAAGATGTTGCGCTTCAACAGCCCGGCAACGACCTTGGCCATCTCGGTGCGGCCGGCGCCGACCAGTCCGAACATGCCGGTGACCTGCCCCGAAAAGACGGAGAAGGACGAGTTGCGCACCAGGCCGGCGCAGGAGAGGTTCTCGACCGAAAGCACCTTGTCGCCATAGGGGCGCGCGGTGCGCTTGACCTCGCCATGCAGCGTTTCGGTGAGCGTCCGGCCGACCATGGCCTGCACGATCGAGGCGCGGGTGAAACCCTTGGCCTCGCCCGAAGCCACGATCTCGCCGTCGCGCATCACGGTGATGCGGTTGGCGACGGCGAGCGCCTCTTCCAGCGCGTGGGTAATGAAGATGATGGCGATGCCTTCCTTCACCAGCCGCTGCAGCAGGTTGAAGAAATGGCGTTTCTCCTCCGGCGTCAGCGTCGCGGTCGGCTCGTCGAAGATGATCACGCGGGCCTTGTGGTGGACGGCGCGGGCTATCTCCACCATCTGCTTGTGGGCGGCGCCCAGCGTGCTCACCTGCGCGGTCGGGTCTACCTGGAACCCCATGCCGGCAAGGAATTGCCGCGCCTGGATGTAGAGGCCGCGCAGCCGGTTGAACATCTTCTCCTCGCCGAGATAGAGGTTCTGCGCCACCGTCATGGCCGGCACCAGATTGGTCTCCTGGAACACCATGGCGATGCCGGCGCGCAGCGCTTCGGCGGGCGTTGCGAAAGACGCCTCCTTGCCGTCGAAGAAGAGCTTGCCCTCGGTCAGCTTGAACACGCCGGCCATGACCTTGGTCAGCGTCGATTTGCCGGCGCCGTTTTCGCCGAGCAGCGCGTGGATCTCGCCCTTGCGCAGGTCGAAATTGACGTTCTTGAAGGCCGGGATGCGCGAGAACGCCTTGGTCGCGTCCTTGAGCTCGATGATGTTATCCGACATCGCTTAACCCCGCTTGCCGCTGGCGGCCTTGGCCACGCGCACGATCCGCGACCCGCCGCGCGAGGCGACGAGCAGGTCGTCGTCGACCTCGCAGGCGCTGATCGTGCCGTGCACCGTGCCGTCGGCCCGCGAATGGAAGCTCGACAGCGGCTTCATGTTCTGGTCGCAATGCACCACCAGCCCGTAGGACCTGGTGACCGCGTAAGGCTTCAGCACGTTCATCTGCTTGAGCTGGCTGCCCTGCATCGGCTCGCGGTAGTCGCGCCACGAGCTGAGCGACGGCGCCATCCAGTAGGCTTCCGGTATCTCAACCAGCATGCGCTTGCGAAAAGTCTCCTCGCGCAGGATGAACTCCACCAGCTGATTGCGCACGGAATAGAAGGTCAACCAGTAGCCGGCGTTGAAGGCGGGCGCGATGCGCGCCGGATAGGCCGGCAGATGTTCCAGCACCGGCGCCGTCGCCTTGCCGGCGAGATCGATCGCCAGCACGCGATGGCGCCAGGCCTCGGTGACGTAGACGCGGTTTGACCCGGTGGTGGCGATGCCGGCCGGCCAGGCGAGGCCGTCGCGGATCAGCTCCAGCCGGCCGCTTTTCAGGTCGAGGCGCCAGACCGAGCCTGAAGCGTTCTTCTGCATCAGGTCGCGGCGCCAGGCGCTCGCCGGCAGCGTGGCCGAGCCGTTGGCGACCAGCAACGTGTTGCTGTCGAGGAAAGTCAGCGCGGTAACGCAGGACAGCCTGTGGGCCTCGTCGCCCGTCGCCTGCCGCCCGTCATGCAGGCCGCCGCGGATGACGACGCCCTTGCCGCCGGTGGCCAGGGCGGTCATGCCGCGTGCATGGGCGAGCGCGGTGATCTCGCCCGGAAATTCCTGCAGGACCTCGGCCTTGCCGTCGGCATCGAACCGCATCAGCCGGTTCGCGCTGCTCGCCAGCATGCCCTTTTCGGTCCGCACCAGATTGTCGGCCGCAGCGAGGCCTGCGAAGAGCTCCGCCTCCTCAAGGTCCTGGTTGGGCAGCAGCGGCCCGTCGAGCGTCGGAACGGTCACCGCCCAGTCGCCACGGCCGAGAAAGCGATCGAAAAGCCGGCTCACGGCGCTCATGGCTTTTTGCCCCAGTAGGAATCCGAGCTGAACCAGTTGGGATCGGAGCCCTTCAGCGGCAGGGTTCCCATGCGGTTGTTGAAGATGCCGCAGAGATAGAGGATGCCCTTGTGCTCGCGCATCGAAGTGATCATCGGATGTTTCTCGCCGGCCTGGTCCCAAAGGCTTTCCAGGATTTGGCCCTTCTCGTCGAAGCGCAGCACGCAGCCGGTATTGAGGTTGGGCATCAGCCAGGCATCCTCGGACACGCGCCGCGCCATGCGGCGGCGGAAGCCGGGCATTTCCAGCGACAGGTCGAGCGCCGGCGTGCGCATGCCCATCAGCGCCAGCCAATAGGTGCCGTCGGAGGCGCGGTTGATGTTGTCGGGATAGCCGGGCAGTCCCTCGATGACCCGCTCCACCCTGCCCTTCTTCGGACCGTCGAAATAGTAGCGGCTGATGCGGCAGGCCCAGCTTTCCGCGAACAGCACCGACTGGCCGTCGAAGGCGGTGCAGATGCCATTGGGGAAGACGAGGTTCGAGAGCAGCGTGCGGGTCGAACCGGTGCGCGGATCGTGGACGATGATGCGCCCGTTGCCGCGGCTCTCCAGCGCGTCCGCATACCAGTCGTGCATCTCGAAACGCACCGTGGCTTCGGAAAAGACGATGCGGCCGTCTGGGAGAATGTCGCAGTCGTCGGCGAGCTTCATGGTCGAGTCGTCGACCACCGATGTCAGCGAGCGATTGGTCTCGGCGGTGAGCAGCTTCACCTCGCCCGCCGGCGAGACCTGGTAGAGGCCCATGCCGGCGACGCAGATGACCAGATTGTCGTCGCGGTCGAAGGCCATGCCGAGCGGCGAGCCGCCGATATGGGCGAAGACTTCGCTCTCCGTGTAGTGCGGCGGCTGGAAGCGCAATATGTCGCCCTGGCGGCTGCCGGTGTAGAGGCGGTCCTGCCGGTCGAAGATCACATCCTCGGAGCCGTCGAGGAAGCCGAGGCCGATGACGCCGACATCTTTCAGCCTGTCGTTCACCGCCATCGGCACGCCGGGCTCGGTCGAGATCGCCTGCGGCATCTTGGCGAAGGTCGGCGAGATATAGACGCTGCGCAGGATCTTGTGGCGGTTCTTCACCCAGCGCACATCGAGCATGACCGAGAGCAGCAGCACGAGGCCGAGGATCAGGTAGTTGACTGGGCCGGGCACGGCGAGCGCGAGCAGGCTGTTCGACAGGACGAGCACGAAGAGCGTGCCCATCAGCGCCTTGGCGACCGAGCCGCGTCCGCCACCGAGCGAGATGCCGCCGAGCACTGTCGCGGTCAGCACCTGCAGCTCGAGGCCGGTGCCGATATCGGAGGCGGCACTGCCGATGCGGGCCGAGAAGAAGAAGCCGGAGAGCGCCACCAGCACCGAGCAGAGCACATAGGCGCTGAACAGAGTGAAGCGCACATTGATGCCGGCATTGTAGGCGGAGCGGCGCGCGCCGCCGACCGCGAACAGCCGCCAGCCATAGCGGGCGCGCGACAGCACCAGGTGGATCACGATGGCAATGACCATGAAGACCGCGAAGGAGGTCGGCACGCCCCAGATCGTGCCGAAGCCCAGAAAATCATAGGTCGGCGAATCCGGGCCGCTGGTGACGATCGCCGTCGAGACATGCGGGAAGATGATGTCGAAGGTGGATCGGTAGATGATGAGCGTGACCAGCGTGGTCAGAAACGCCCGCATGCGCAGGAAGCCGACCAGGAAGCCGTTGATGGCGCCGCAGACGACACCGAGGCCGAGGCAGGCCAGCAGGCCGGTCCCAAAACTCCACTGCTCGACGTTCATGCCGTAGAGCGTGACCAGCACGGCCAACGCGAAGGTCGAGCCGACCGAGAGATCGATGCCGCCGGACACCATGACAATGGTCATGCCGAGCACGACAAGGCCGAGCTCGGCGGTCTGGCCGCTGAGATTGGTCAGCGTCGCCACATCGAAGAAGCCCGGCACGATCACGCCGAAGATCGCGCACAGGATGACCAGCGCCGTGAAGGGAATGACGCTGTCGATCCATTTCTTGGTCAGGATCTCCCCGACCACATGGTGGGGGAGCAGACGGTAGCGCCAGCGCACAAGGCTTTCGGCCATGCTCATCGGAAAGTCCGTTTACTTGATGTCTTCGGGCTTCCAGCAGTTCCGGCCGGTCGCGTTGGTCTTGTCGACGCGGGTGATCGGGCCGAAGAAGATGGTC
>NZ_RZSA01001640.1:0-694 GCF_003998075.1 Mesorhizobium sp. M2A.F.Ca.ET.037.01.1.1
GTGCCGGGCGCCCGTGTGCAGCGCGAGGCGCAGACCTCGCTGATCGGCTCCGACACGTTCGAGATGCCGTCGCTGCATTTCCTCTCCGAGCCGAAGAACGTCGCCAAGGATCCAAGCCTGTCGAAGGACGCGCTGGAGCAGAACGCGCGGCTTCTCGAAGGCGTGCTGGAGGATTTCGGCGTCAAGGGCGAGATCATCCATGTCCGCCCCGGTCCGGTCGTCACGCTCTACGAGCTGGAGCCGGCGCCCGGCATCAAGTCCTCGCGCGTCATCGGCCTGTCCGACGACATCGCCCGCTCGATGAGCGCGATCGCCTGCCGCGTCGCCGTGGTGCCTGGCCGCAATGCCATCGGCATCGAGCTGCCCAACGCCAAGCGCGAGACGGTCTATCTGAGGGAGATCATGGCCAGTCGCGACTTCGAGACGACCAAGGCGAAGCTGGCGCTGGCGCTCGGCAAGACCATCAATGGCGAGGCGGTCATCGTCGACATCGCCAAGATGCCGCATGTGCTGGTCGCCGGCACCACCGGCTCCGGCAAGTCGGTCGCCATCAACACGATGATCCTGTCGCTGCTCTACCGGATGACGCCGCAGGAATGCCGGCTGATCATGATCGACCCGAAGATGCTCGAGCTCTCCGTCTATGACGGCATCCCGCATCTGCTCACGCCGGTCGTCACCGATCCGAAGAAGG
>NZ_RZSA01001641.1:0-691 GCF_003998075.1 Mesorhizobium sp. M2A.F.Ca.ET.037.01.1.1
GTCTCAGGCCGAGGCCGACCAGGCGCAGCCGCTTCTGTCGCCGCTCTACTATATCCGCCGCGCCCTGCAGCCCTTCGCGGACCTGGTCGAGCCGTCGAGCGCCGACCTCACCGACGCCATTCCGCAGCTTCTCGACCAGAAACCGGCGATGATCATCATGGCCGATGTCGGCACCATCCCGGAGCAGGTCAGGCAGCGTCTGGTCGACTGGGTCGACAAGGGCGGCACGCTGGTCCGCTTTGCCGGCCCGCGTCTTGCCGCGGCCGGCAATGACGACGACCTTTTGCCGGTCCGGCTGCGCAGCGGCGAGCGCGCGCTCGGCGGTGCGCTATCCTGGACGACACCGCAGGCGGTCACCGAATTCCCGAAGAACGGTCCCTTCGCCGATCTTTCCCCGCCCTCCGAGGTGACGGTCAGCCGGCAGGTTCTGGCCGAGCCGACGCCCGACATCGTCGAGCGCACCTGGGCCACGCTTGCCGACGGCACGCCGCTGGTGACAGGCATGAAGAAGGACAAGGGCACGCTGGTGCTCTTCCATGTCACGCCCGAGGCGACCTGGTCGAACCTGCCGATCTCCGGCACGTTCGTCGAGATGCTGCGGCGCGTCGTGCAGCTGTCGCGCAACCAGGGCGCCTCGGGCGTGACATGGAAGAGCACCAGCGTGCCCTTGTCCTTCTTCATGCCTGTCACC
>NZ_RZSA01001642.1:0-689 GCF_003998075.1 Mesorhizobium sp. M2A.F.Ca.ET.037.01.1.1
GCCTTCCGCCACCGGCGAGGACGGCATCTGGTCGCTGGCTTCGGCCGAAGCCGCGCTGCAATCGTCGAAGACCGGCAAGGCTGTGACCATCGACCCGCAACTTGGGAGCCTCGATTGAGCAAGCTCGTCTCGGCGGCATACGCCGCCAGCCTGATCAAGGACGGCATGGTCGTCTCGGTATCGTCGTCGAGCGGCCTCGGCTGCCCCGACGCCGTGCTTGCCGCGATCGGCGAGCGCTTCGACGCGGAAGGCCATCCGAAGGCGATCACGACGCTGCATCCGATCGCCGCCGGCGACATGTATGGCATCAAGGGCATCGACCATCTCGCCAAGCCCGGCCTGTTGAAGCGCACGCTGTGCGGCTCCTATCCGTCCGGCCCCTCCTCCGCCGAGCCGCCACAGATCTGGAAGATGATCGGCGACAATTCAGTCGCGGCCTACAACGTGCCGTCGGGCATCCTGTTCGACATGCATCGCGAGGCTGCCGCCAAGCGCCCCGGCGTGCTGACCAAGGTCGGCCTCGATACGTTCGCCGATCCGCGCCACCAGGGCTGCGCCATGAACGCCGCCGCCAGCGAGCCGATCGTGTCGGTTGAGCAGTTCGACGGCGAGGAATGGCTCTACTTCCGCTCGATCGTGCCGAATATCTCAATCATCCGCGCCACCTCCGCCGACGAGCGCGGCAACCT
>NZ_RZSA01001643.1:0-689 GCF_003998075.1 Mesorhizobium sp. M2A.F.Ca.ET.037.01.1.1
GAGGTCGTGGCCGACGCCGTGCTCTACGAGATCGACCTGCCTTTGGCCGGCGATTTCCAGATCGCCAACGCGCTGGTCTCGGCGGGGCTTGCCATCGCGACTGGAACGCCGGTGGATAAAGCTTTGGCCGCCCTGGAAAAATTGAAGGGTGCGCCTGGCCGGCTCGACCTCGTCGGCGCCACCGCCGCTGGCGCTCCTGTCTATGTCGACTATGCCCACAAGCCCGACGCGCTGGAGAACGTGCTGACCTCGGTCCGACCTTTCACCACGGGCCGCGTCATCGTGGTGTTCGGCTGCGGCGGTGACCGCGATCGGGGAAAAAGGCCGATCATGGGCGAGATCGCGACGCGGCTCGCCGACATCGTCATCGTCACCGACGACAATCCGCGCACGGAAGTGCCCGAGACCATCCGCGCGGCCATCCTCGCCGCGGCGCCCGGCGCCATCGAGATCGGCGACCGCCGCAAGGCGATCCATGAGGCGGTGGCGATGCTGCGCGCCGGCGATACGCTTATCGTCGCCGGCAAGGGGCATGAGGAAGGCCAGACCATCGGCGCTCAGACCTTCCACTTCTCCGACCACGAGGAAGTGCGCGATGCGCTGAAGGAGCGCGCCGCATGAACCTGCTGTGGACGTCGGAAGCGCTGGTCGAAGCGATGGAAGGCAGGCCCATCGGCTCGCTGCCGGAG
>NZ_RZSA01001644.1:0-687 GCF_003998075.1 Mesorhizobium sp. M2A.F.Ca.ET.037.01.1.1
GCTTCCTGCGCACGATCCCGCCCAAGGGAAAGCCGAGGCTCGAGGGCGCCGATGCCATGCATGCCTGGGTCAAGGTTTGGTGCGGCCGCGATGCCGGCTGGCAGGAATTCGACCCGACCAACGGCATGCGGGCGAGCAACGACCATATCACCGTCGGCTATGGCCGCGACTATTCCGATGTGGCGCCGATCGTCGGCGTGCTGAAGACGACAGGCGGCCAGGTCGGCGAGCAGGCGGTCGACGTCATTCCGGTTGCCATGGAAAAGGTGTGACGGCAATCCCGATTGCCCTATAGTCGCTTCTCAACTGCGCCTGCCGTCGGTATCCTGGGTATGGGATTGACGGGGGGCGCGCCTGCGTGGGTGTGGTGTGCGGCGACAGGGTTTGGAAGAGGTCAGCGTCATCATTGCGGCGCACAATGCCGCTCAGACAATTGCTCGGACGCTCGCTTCGCTGGTCTCGGAAAAGGAGGTCATCGGTGAAGTGCTGGTGGTCGACGATTGTTCCTCCGACGCCACCGCTGCCGTCGCCACGGAGACGGCGTTGCGGTTTGCCTTGCCGATGCGCGTCATCAAATCGAGCTGCCGCGACGCCGGGGGCTCCAGGAATCTGGCTCTGGAGCAGGCCCGTTGTCCCTGGGTCTACATGATCGACGCCGACGACCTCATCTGGAAGGCGGCCTGCGTA
>NZ_RZSA01001645.1:0-687 GCF_003998075.1 Mesorhizobium sp. M2A.F.Ca.ET.037.01.1.1
CCCCACCACCTCCGCCGACGACGGCGTGGCGGCCGGCGCCGGCGCGATCATCGCCATGGCCTCGGACATCCGCATTGCGACGCCGGAGGCAAAGACCGCCTTCCTGTTCACCCGCGTCGGGCTCGCCGGCTGCGACATGGGCGCCTGCGCGATCCTGCCGCGCATCATCGGCCAGGGCCGCGCCGCCGAGCTGCTCTACACCGGCCGCACCATGAGCGCCACCGAGGGCGAGCGCTGGGGATTCTACAACCGGCTGGTCGACGCGGCAGCGCTCGAAGCCGACGCGCTCGACATGGCGGCGCGCATCGTTTCCGGCCCGACCTTCGCGCATGGCATCACCAAGACGCAGCTCAACCAGGAATGGTCGATTGGCCTCGACCAGGCGATCGAGGCGGAAGCGCAAGCGCAGGCGATCTGCATGCAGACCGGCGATTTCGAGCGGGCCTACAAGGCGTTCGTGGCGAAGGAAAAGCCGGTGTTCGAGGGGAATTAGCGATGGGTGCGTTATTGGCAACGCTGGCGGGACAGCGCCCCCCTCTGTCCTGCCGGACATCTCCCCCACTTGGGGGGAGATCAGCCGTCGCGTCCGCTTTCGCCAGTTTTCAACGTTGCAAGGATGGCGCCGGCGCCCGAGCTGCCAATCTCCCCCCTTGTGGGGGAGATGTCCGGCAGGACAGAGGGGGGCGC
>NZ_RZSA01001646.1:0-678 GCF_003998075.1 Mesorhizobium sp. M2A.F.Ca.ET.037.01.1.1
CCCTGCGGCTGGCCGGCCTGCCCGAATGACACGTCCTAGGCGCACTTGTCTTCAATCCGGCAGCGTCGCAGCCTCGATTTCCCGTCCCAGCCGAAGCGTTTCGCGCACCAGCAGGTCGAGATCGTCGCGGCGCGTGCGGTGATTGGCGATCGCCACTCTCAGGCAATGCCGGCCGTGCACGGTCGTGTCGGACAGAGCCGCGATGCCCTCTTCCTGCAGTCTCAACATGATCTCGGTGTTGAACGCCTTGAGCCGCTCTTCGGACCCGTCATCAAGCCGGTGTCGAAAACTGACGATGTTGATGGTGGTCGGCGCCATCAGTTCGAGCGCCGGCTCCGCCTCGATCAGTCCGGCGAGGTAACGAGCCTGGGCGATGTTCTGGTCGATCAGCCGGCCGAACTTTTCGACGCCATGCTCCTTCAGCGCCATCCAGATTTTCAGCGCGCGAAAACCGCGCGACGTTTGAAGCCCGTAGTCGTTCAGCCACGCTCCGGAGGCAAGGCCGCGCGGCGTCGATTCCAGATATTCCGGCGTGACGGCAAATGTGTTGCGGTGGGCCGACGCGTCCCGCACCAGCGCGCAGCCGGCCTCGAAAGGCGCATGCAGCCATTTGTGCGGGTCGAGCGCGATCGAATCGGCTTGTTCGATACCGGCGACGAGCGATCGGTTCTCGGGCGC
>NZ_RZSA01001647.1:0-678 GCF_003998075.1 Mesorhizobium sp. M2A.F.Ca.ET.037.01.1.1
GTTCCGCCTATTCGCTATTCGCTATTCGCTATTCGCTATTCGCTAGGAATTTCCTTGCCGCATAAAGGCTCACCGCCGCCGCATTCGACACGTTGAGCGAATGGATGGCGCCCGGCATGTCGAGGCGGGCGAGCGCGGCCACCGTCTCGCGGGGTTTTTGCCGCAGGCCCTTGCCTTCCGCGCCCAGCACCAACGCGATCTTTTGGCCGTCGAATGTCTTTTCGAGCTCGGCCGGTCCTTCGGAATCAAGTCCGATCGTCTGGAAACCGGCCTCGTGCAGCTGCCCCAGCGCATCGGCGAGGTTCTTCACCTCGATCTGGTCGATATGCTCCAGGGCCCCGGACGCGGATTTCGCCAGAACGCCGGATTCCTGCGGGCTGTGGCGTGCAGTCGTGATCAGCGCGCCGGCGCCGAAAGCGACGGCGGAGCGCAGGATCGCGCCGACATTGTGCGGGTCCGTCACCTGGTCGAGCACAAGCACCAGCCTTGTGTCGCCGAGCGCGTCGAGGCGCTTGGGCTTCAGCGGCTCGGCCTCGATCAGCACGCCCTGATGCACGGCGTCCGACCCGGTGATCCTGTCGATCTCCTTCGGCTCGACCAACTCGGCCTTGAAGGGTAGGGCGGCAAGCTCGCCGATCGAAAGCCGCTCCGCCGCGTTGCGGGTCACCAGCATCTTTT
>NZ_RZSA01001648.1:0-678 GCF_003998075.1 Mesorhizobium sp. M2A.F.Ca.ET.037.01.1.1
CCTACGGGCTGACGCTGCAGCACAAGCATGTGCCGGAGCTCCGCGCCTATGCGAAGCTGTCGCACGACCCGATCATGCAGCCGGCGGTGGGTAATTTCGCGCAGGGCATGATCACGGTGGTGCCGCTGCAGCTCCGCGGTCTCGACCGCGTGCCGACCGGCGCCGAACTCCACGCGGCGATCGCCGACCATTATGCGTCGATCGACGGCGGCGTGGTCGAGGTCGCGCCATATACCCACATGGAGCGGATCGCGGAGATCGATCCGGAGATCTATAACGGCACCAACCGGATGAAGGTCTATGTGTTCGCCAATGACGAGCGGGCCCAGGCATTGCTGATGGCCGTCTACGACAATCTCGGCAAGGGCGCGTCGGGCGCCGCTGTACAGAATCTCGACCTGATGCTCGGCATCAAGCACTGAGCGGCGATGCAGGCGTTTCCAGAGCGCTGGAAGGTCGGCGCTCCTGAGCTCATTGCCGGCCGTCAGCTTCTGACGTTTATCTCCGTCGGCAGCGGATAGGCGCCCTTGGTGCCACGCCAATGCGCGGTGGCGAAGCCGAGCAGGACCAGCGCGATCGCCTGATGCGTCAATGCCATGTGCAGCGGCACCTGCATCAGCAGCGTGCCGATGCCGATCGAGGCCTGGAGGACCACCAGCGCGAAGAGAAGCGTGGTGC
>NZ_RZSA01001649.1:0-676 GCF_003998075.1 Mesorhizobium sp. M2A.F.Ca.ET.037.01.1.1
GTCAAGGCGCTCTTGGCGAAGAAATAACGGCAGGCGCGTCGCATACACGACGCCCTGCCACACATTTGCCTGTTAACTGATTGAGATGGTTTTTGTTTCGGTGCGGCGGCGGGGTTTTGACCCGCCGCCGCACCGGCGCAAGAAAAAATTGGCTTTTCGGTGCTTTAGTGTCCGGGGACGGCACTGTGCGCCGACAGACAAACTGATCGAGACAGCCGGGTGGGCATCTATCTCCCGATCGCGGAAATTTCCGTCAACGTCTTCGTGCTGCTGGCGATGGGCGCGGCGGTGGGCTTCCTGTCGGGCATGTTCGGGGTCGGCGGCGGCTTCCTCATCACGCCGCTTTTGATCTTCTACAACATCCCGCCCGCGATCGCGGTCGCCACCGGCGCCAACCAGGTCATCGCCTCTTCCTTCTCCGGCGCGCTCTCGCACTTCAAGCGCGGCACGCTCGACTTCAAGCTGGGCGGCGTGCTGCTGGCCGGCGGCATTGTCGGCTCGACCGCGGGCATCTACGTCTTCGCGCTGTTGCGCCGGCTCGGCCAGCTCGACCTCTTCATCTCGCTGCTCTACGTGGTGCTGCTCGGCACGGTCGGCGGGCTGATGCTGGTCGAGAGCCTCAACGCGCTGCGCGCCAGCCGCAGCGGCGCGGCGCCCGTGCTGAAGAAATCCGGCC
>NZ_RZSA01000164.1:0-8967 GCF_003998075.1 Mesorhizobium sp. M2A.F.Ca.ET.037.01.1.1
ATTTCCTGCAGGCCGCCGTTCTCGGGCTGCTGGTCATCATAGCGGTCATCCTGTCGACGGACCGGCGCGCGGTCGCGTTCGTCAAGTGAGGCCGCAATGTATGAATTGAAAGCCGTCGAAAAGAAGTTTCCGGGCGTCCATGCGCTGAAATCGGTCGACTTTTCCATCAGCCGGGGGGAGATCGTCGGGCTGGTGGGCGAGAATGGCGCTGGCAAATCCACGCTCATGAAGGTGATCTACGGCGCCTACCAGCCCGACGGCGGCGAGATGCTCATCGATGGCAAGCCTGTCCGGTTCGGCGGCCCGCGCGACGCCATGGAGCGAGGCATCGGCATGGTGTTTCAGGAGCAATCGCTGATCACCAACCTGTCCGTGATGGAAAACATCTTCCTGGGCTATGAAGACCAGTTCTCGCGCTTCGGCGTGGTCAACTGGAAGGCGATGGCCAAAGCCGCCGGGAAGCAGCTTGCAAAGGTCAAGCTCGATATCGATCCGCGCACCATCACCTCGAGCCTTTCCTTCGCGCAGCGCCAGCTTGTGGAACTGGCCAAGGTGCTGACGCTGGAGGAGCGGGTGCAGGGTCATCTGGTCGTCCTGCTCGACGAGCCCACCTCGGTGCTGGCCGAGGAAGAGGTGAAGCTATTGTTCAAGCTCGTGCGGGAGTTGACGACGCGCGCTTCATTCATCTTCGTGTCCCACCGCATGGACGAGGTGATGGAGCTCTCGGACCGAATCTACGTGATGAAGGACGGCCAGGTGGTCGATGTCGTCTCGCGCGGCGCAGCGACACCGGAGGCGATCCAGCACAAGATGGTCGGCCGCCATGTCGATAAGGAATATTACCGTGAGCAGCGGCAAAAGCCCTACGACGCGACGAGGCCGCTGGTGGAGCTGTCGGGCGTGGACCTGCCGGGACGGGTTCACGATATCTCGCTGACGCTGCATGCCGGCGAGGTCCTGTGCCTGGTCGGCACCGAGGGCTCCGGCCGCGAAGCGATCCTTCGAACAATCTACGGCATGCGCACGCCTACCAAGGGCACGCTGAAGATCAAGGGCGAGACCGTCTCCAGGCTGACCGCCCGCGCAGCGGTGGAGCGCGGCGTCGGCTATGTGCCGCGCGAGCGCAAGATCGAGGGCATCGTGGCCGGCATGAATGTCTACGAGAACATGACGCTCTCGCAAATGCCGCACTACGCGCGGATGGGCTGGCTCGACGTGGCCGACGAGCGTGCCCTTGCCCGGAAATGGATCGGCAAGCTCGCCATCAAGGCAAGCTCCGAATATGCCGACTGCGGCAACCTTTCCGGCGGCAACCAGCAGAAGGTCGTGCTTGCCAAATGGCGGTCGGGCGGCTCCGACATCATGCTGCTCGATCATCCGACCCGAGGCCTGGACATCGGCGCCAAGGAGGATGTGTACGACATGATCAGGGAGATGTGCGACGACGGGGTCGGCGTTGTCCTGGTCGCCGACACGCTCGAAGAGGCGATCGGCCTCTCCCACACCATCGTCGTCATCAAGGACGGTGAGATCCAGAAGCGCTTCGACTGCGTGCCCGGTTCCAAGCCGACGCTCTACGACCTTCTGCACTACATGATCTGAGGGGCCTCCATGGACATCCAACGCCTCAAGCCGCACTTCCCCTGGATCACCCTCCTGGTCCTGGTCACGATCGTCGGCATCGCCGATCCGAGCTTTCTCAAGCCCGCCAATCTGCTGAGCCTCGCAGGCGATATCGTGCCGCTGTTCATCATGGCGCTGGGACTGACCTTCGCGATCTACATCGGCGGCATCGACCTGTCGGCACAGTCGATGGCGAACATGATCACCGTCGTCGCCTCGGTCTATCTGGCGCCGTTGGGGATCTGGGTGGCGGCGCTCTGCATCCTTGCCGGGTTCACGCTGGGAACGCTCTCCGGCTACCTGACCACCCGCATGTACGTCCCATCCTTCATCTCCACGCTGGCCGTCGGCGGGATCTGCTTCTCGGTGGCGCAATGGCTTTCCGGCAACCGCGCCCTGAACATGGACGCCACCCAGCGCAACGAGACGTTCGGCTGGATGATCGGTCGAACCGGTATCGTGCCGCACGAGCTCTTCATCGCCATCGGCCTGCTGGCGATCTGCTTGCTCTTAGAACGGCGCACGGTCCTCGGCCGGGCGCTGAAGGCAGTGGGCGCCGGCGAACTGGCTGCAGCCGCGTCCGGTCTCAACGTCGCCCGCTACAAAATCCTCGCCTTTGCGATATCCGGAGGGCTGGCCGCGGTGGCCGGGCTGCTGTTCTCCGTCAAGCTGTCGGGCGGCGCGCCGACGATCGCCAACGGCTTCCTGCTGCCGGCCATCGTGGCGGTGCTTGTCGGCGGAACACCGCTGACGGGCGGCGTCGGCGGTGTGCTCAACACCGCGATCGGCACGCTGATCGTGGCGGTCATCCGCGCCTCGATGCTCTATTTCGGCATCGCGGCGACGCAGCAACAGATGGTTTTCGGCCTGGTGCTGATCGCGGCCATCGCCCTGACCATCGACCGCTCCAAGCTTCGCACGGTGAAGTGAGACAAGCCATGGCAACAATGCGCGCCGCCGTCCTGACCGCTCCGCACCGTTTCGATCTGCGCGAGGTCGCCGTTCCGGAGGTGGGACCTGACGACGCCTTGATCCGTGTCCAGCGGACCGGCATATGCGGCACGGACATCCATATGTTCAACGGTCACTATGCGGCCGACCGGCTGCCGTTGGTGCCGGGCCACGAGTTTGCCGGGACGGTCGCAGCGACAGGCGAGCGTGTGAAGCATATCAAGCCGGGCACGACCTGCGTCGCGGATATCAATATCGGCTGCGGCCAGTGCTATTGGTGTCGCCGCAACGAGATCCTCAACTGCCCGTCGATGACGCAGGTGGGCATCGGGCGCGAAGGCGCCTTCGCCGAATATGTGTGCGTGCCGGCCAGGCTTGTCATACCGGCCCCGGACGATGTGCCGGTCGAGGTGCTTGCCCTGACGGAGCCGGTGTCCTGCGTGGTGCGCGCCGCGCGCAAGGCGCAGGCGAGTTTCGGCCAGTCCGTGGTGATCCTCGGAGCCGGACCAATCGGCAATCTGCATGTCCAGATGATGCGCCTGTGCGGCGCCGCGCCGATCATCATCGCCGACCTGTCGCAAGACCGTTGCCGCCTTGCCCTTGCAGCCGGGGCGGACGCAGCGGTCGCCGATCCCGCCCAGCTTAAGCAGGAGGTGCTGAAAAGGACCGGCGGGCGCGGCGCGGATCTTGTGATCGAAAGCGTCGGTTCGCCGCGGCTTTACGCGTTCGCTTTCGAGCTCATCCGCAAGGGCGGCCATGTCGCTTTCTTCGGCCTCAGCGGACCCAACGACACGGTGCCGGTCGATATCCTTCGCACCATACTCGAGGAGAACAGTCTCAAGGGCTCGGTTGCCGGCATGGGCGAAGACATGCACGATGCGCTGACGCTCTTGTCGCATGGCCGCTTCCGAACCGAGGCGTTCACACGCGCGACCTTTCCGCTCGACGACATCCAGCGCGCCTTCGAGACCCTGGCCGAGCGGCCCCGGGATCTCAAGACGCAAATCATATTGAACTAGGCGCCGGCGCGACCCGCTTGCCAGGAGCATTGGGCGGCCGGCGCACCGCCAGAACGGAGGCATTCCATGCTCGATTTCACTGACCGCGCACCCCTGCCGGATGCACCACGCGAATTCGGGTTCTGGTCGGACGGATCCTGGCGCAAGGGCGGCGCATTGTTCGAGCGCCGGTCGCCGGGCCACGGCGTGCCGGTGACGCTCACGCCCAGATGCACGGTGGACGACCTCAATGCCGCCGTCGCGGCGGCGCGCCGCGCATTCGAGGATCGCCGGTGGGCCGGACTGCCAGGCGCCGACCGGGCCGGCGTGCTGCTGAGGGCGGCCGAGACCCTGCGCCGCCGCCGCGACGAAATCGCCTATTGGGAGGTCCTGGAGAACGGCAAGCCGATCTCCCAGGCGCGCGGCGAGATCGATCACTGCATTGCCTGCTTCGAGGTCGGCGCGGGCGCCGCGAGGCTGTTGCATGGCGACAGCTTCAACAGTCTCGGCGACGGCCTTTTCGGCATGGTGCTGCGCGAGCCGGTCGGCGTGGTCGGGCTCATCACGCCCTGGAATTTCCCGTTCCTGATCCTGTGCGAGCGCATTCCCTTCATCCTTGCCAGCGGATGCACCGTCGTCGTCAAGCCTTCGGAGGTCACGTCGGCGACCACGCTGATGCTCGGCGAGATCCTTTCCGAAGCCGGCGCGCCGGACGGCGTCTACAACGTCGTCACCGGATCAGGCCGGACGATTGGCCAGGCTTTGAGCGAGCATCCCGATGTCGATATGCTGTCCTTCACCGGATCGACATCCGTCGGACGCTCATGCGTCCATGCGGCGGCCGATTCGAACTTCAAGAAACTCGGCCTGGAACTGGGCGGCAAGAATCCGATCATCGTCTTCGCGGACAGCGACCTCGAGGACGCGGCGGACGGCGCAGCCTTCGGCATAAGCTTCAACACGGGCCAGTGCTGCGTGTCGTCGAGCCGCGTCATCGTGGAGCGCTCGGTCGCTCGCGAGTTCGAGGAAATCCTTGCCGCCAAGATGGCCAGGATCGTCGTCGGCGATCCGCTGCAGACGAAGACGCAGGTGGGAGCCATCACCACCGATGCGCAGAATTCGACCATCCTGAGCTATATCGACAAGGGCAAGGCCGAAGGGGCAACGCTTGTCGCCGGCGGGCAAGCGCTGGATTTCGGCGGCGGCCAGTATATCGCGCCGACACTGTTTTCCGGGGTCACGCCCGCAATGTCGATTGCCCGCGACGAAATCTTCGGGCCCGTCCTGTCGTCCTTCCATTTCGACACGGTCGAGGAGGCCATCGGCCTCGCCAACGACACGGTGTATGGCCTGGCTGCCAGCGTGTGGACAAAGAACATAGACAAGGCGCTGGTGGTGACGCGGCGCGTGCGCGCCGGCCGGTTCTGGGTGAACACGATCATGGCCGGAGGGCCGGAAATGCCGCTCGGCGGCTTCAAGCAGTCCGGCTGGGGAAGAGAGGCCGGAATGTACGGCGTGGAGGAGTACACACAGGTGAAGTCCGTCCACATCGAGATCAGGAAGCGTGCCCATTGGATCAAGTGATGACGACAGGTTTCGACTATGTGATCGTCGGCGCAGGCTCTTCGGGCTGCGTTCTTGCCGCGCGCCTGTCCGAGAATCCGGCAGTCCGCGTCTGCATAATCGAGGCCGGAGGCAAGGACAGCCATCCGCTGATCCATATGCCGGTCGGCTTCGCCAAAATGACCACCGGACCGCTCACCTGGGGCCTGGTGACGGCTCCGCAGAAGCACGCGGACAATCGCGAGATCCTCTACGCGCAGGCAAAGGTGCTGGGCGGCGGCTCGTCGATCAATGCCGAGGTCTACACCCGGGGCCACGAGACCGACTACGACCGGTGGGCGAACGAGGAAGGCGCGGACGGCTGGGCGTTCAAGGACGTGCGCAAGTACTTCCTTCGTTCCGAGGGCAACAGCATATTCTCCGGCAGGCTCCACGGCACCGACGGACCGCTCGGGGTGTCGAACATACCCGATCCGAACGTCGTCTCGCGCGCCTTCGTCCAGAGCTGCCAGGAATACGGGCTGCCCTATAATCCGGACTTCAACGGCGCGAAGCAGGAAGGCGCCGGCATCTACCAGACCACGACGCGCAACGCCCGCCGCTGCTCGGCCGCCGTGGGCTATCTCAAGCCTGCCCTGGCGCGCCCGAACCTCACGCTGATCACGGGGGCGCTGGTCCACCGCGTCGTCTTCAAGGGCCGCCGGGCCGTTGGCGTCGAATGCTCGGTCGGCGGCTCGCTGAAGGTCATAAATGCCGACAGCGAAGTGCTGGTCACCTCGGGAGCGATCGGAACGCCGAAGCTGATGATGCTGTCCGGCGTCGGCCCTGCGGATCACCTGCGTCAACATGGTATCGAAACGATCCAGGACCTCCCGGGCGTCGGGCAGAACCTCCAGGATCATTTCGGCATCGACATCGTGGCCGAGCTGAAAGGCCACGATTCACTCGACAAGTACAACAAGACGCACTGGATGCTGTGGGCCGGCATTCAGTACATGCTGTTCAAGACCGGACCGATAACGTCGAACGTCGTCGAGGGCGGCGCCTTCTGGCATTCCTCGGGGAATCATGCCGGAGCGGTTCCCGATCTGCAGTTCCACTTCCTGGCCGGAGCCGGCGCGGAAGCGGGCGTTCCTTCGGTCCCGAAGGGATCGTCCGGCATCACGTTGAACAGCTACACGCTGCGCCCGAAATCGCGTGGGAGCGTGACGCTCCGTTCGCCGGATCCGCGCGACAATCCGGTCGTCGATCCCAATTTCCTCGCGGACCCGGACGACCTCAGAGTGTCGGTCGAAGGCATCAAGATCAGCCGGGAGATATTCAATCAGCCTTCGCTGCGAAAATTCATCAAGGAACTCCGTTTCCCTGACACGAATGTGCGCTCGCAGTCAGACTATGAAGCCTATGCGCGACGCTCCGGCCGCACCTCGTATCACCCGACCTGCACCTGCAAGATGGGGAATGATGCGATGTCCGTGGTCGACCCTCAACTGCGAGTGCACGGGCTGGATGGCATCCGCATCTGCGACAGCTCGGCAATGCCGTCCCTGGTCGGCTCGAACACCAACGCGGCGACTATCATGATCGGCGAGCATGCGTCGGACCTGATCCGAGGCAACCGCTAGGATTTGCCAGTCACCTCGGATCTGCTCGCTCTTCCGGTTCGCGCGCTCAGGCGTCGAAATCCGGAGCGTATGGGATCAGCCGCTTCCCGACAACGCGATAACCGACGGCATTCATGGCGTTGATGCGGCCCATGTCGATACTCGACAAGGTGAAGTCCATCACGTCGAAATTCGAGCGGATGTTGTCCGGTTTGGTGGACATTGTGTTGATCGGCAAACCCTTCTGCAGGATCCAGCGCAGCACGACCTGGGTGGCCGACTTGCCGTATGCGGCGCCGATATCGGCGAAAAGCGGATGCTTGAAGACCTCGCCGCGCGCGACCGAGCAGTAGGAAGACAAAGGGATACCCGTTTCACTCGCGGCCGCCAACAGCTTGCGCTGGTCAAGCAACGGGTGGAATTCCACCTGGTTCGTGACGAGCGGCACGCCGGTAATCTGCCTAGCCTGGCGCATCATCGCCGCTGTGTAGTTCGAAACGCCGATGGTGCCGGCGAAACCCCGCTCCTGCGCCTCCTGAAGCAGTTCCAGGGAAAGCTTGATATCGCCTCCCGGCGTCGGCCAGTGAAGCAAAAGGATATCGACACGATCCAACCTCAGATCCCGCAAGGACTGTTCGACCGATGGCATGAACCGTTCCCGCGAGAAGTTCTCAACCGTGACCTTTGTCGTGATGCAGAGCTCGTCCCTGGCTATGCCGCTCTCGGCCAGGGCCAGGCCCGTGTCGGCTTCATTGCCATAGGCCTGAGCCGTGTCGAATGCGCGGTAACCCGCATCGATCGCAGCCGCGATCGCAGCCCGCAGCGTATCCCCCTTAAGAGGGAAAGTTCCAAACATCCGCTGGTTCGCCTTCTGGAACATGATGTTCATAAAAATCCTCCCGCTGGTTGCCGTCGGCGCGGAGCTTGCCTTGCAAGCCGCAGGCGGCTATATCACGTTTATAACTATCTAGTTACTTATTGCCAAGCCTTTGGAGAGGTAGCGTGAGCAAGGTCAGGTCCGCAGCGGAGGCTGTCGCCGCGATAGGCGACGGAGCGGTGGTAGCGGTCAATTCGTCGTCCGGCCTGCTTTGCCCGGATGCCGTGCTTGAAGCCCTTGGCAAACGTTTCCTAGGCGAAGGGGCGCCGCGCAACATCACCACCATCCATCCGATTGCCGCCGGCGACATGTTCGGCACCAAGGGGGTCGATCACATCGCCCTGCCGGGCTTGATCAGCCGCATCATCGGCGGCTCATATCCCTCAGGACCGACCAATGCCGAGCCGCCGCTGATCTGGCAGCGTATCCTTGCCGAGGATGTGGCGGCATGGAACTTCCCCTCCGGGATCGTGTTCGACATGCTACGCGAGGGCGCGGCGCAGCGTCCGGGTGTGTTGACCAAGGTCGGCATGGAGACATTTGTCGATCCGATGCTCGAGGGCGGAGCCATGAACGCTTCGGCCCGGAAGGCGCCGATCGTGCGGCGCGTCGAATTCAACGGCGAGACCTGGCTTCACTTCCCTCCCCTCCGGCCGGATGTGGCGATCATCCGCGCGACTACCGCCGACGAGAAGGGAAACCTCACCTTCGAGCAGGAAGGCGCGACGCTTGGCGCCATGGAAATGGCGCTTGCGGCGCGCAACTGCGGCGGCATCGTCATTGCCCAGGTCAAGCGCGTCGCGGCTCCGGGCACGCTACGGCCGCATGATGTGCATGTGCCCGGTATCCTGGTGGATTTCATCGTCGAGGCGCCGGACCAGCTGCAGACCACGGCGACCGCTTATGACCCGGCCATATCGGGAGAACTGTTCCGGCCGCTGCACACATTCCGTACCCCGGAATACAATGTCTCCAAGGTCATCGCGCGTCGCGTCGCGCAGGAGCTTCGAGCGGGCTGGGCAGTCAATATCGGCTTCGGAATCTCGGCCAACGTGCCTCGCATCCTGATCGAAGAGGGCCTGCACGGCGCCGTCACCTGGGTGATCGAGCAAGGGCCGGTGGGCGGCGTGCCGTTGCTCGACTTCAAGTTCGGCTGCGCCTCCAACGCGGAAGCCTTCGTCGCCTCCCCGCACCTTTTCACCTACTTCCAGGCCGGAGGCTTCGACTGCTCCTTGCTGTCGTTCCTCGAAATCGGCTCCGACGGATCCGTCAACGTCGCGCGGCTTTCCTCGACGCCGCATCGCACCGCCGGCGCCGGCGGCTTCGTGGACATCACCTCGCGGGCGCGCAA
>NZ_RZSA01001650.1:0-674 GCF_003998075.1 Mesorhizobium sp. M2A.F.Ca.ET.037.01.1.1
CTGTTGATGCTGAGCGGCGGTACGACGCAGGGCATGACCATCCGCGACGGCAGCGCCTTCCTCGACGCGTTCGCGGCCGAGGGCATTGACGGACCGATTGGCGTCGTCGGCTATTGCATGGGCGGCGCGCGGGCGTTGAACGCGGCGGCGAGCTATCCGGACCGGATCGTTGCCGCGGCAAGCTTCCATGGCGGTAATCTGGCCAGCGAAGCGGCCGACAGCCCGCATCGCAAGGCGGCTTCGATCAAGGCGCGCGTCTATGTCGGCGTCGCCGGCGTCGATCATAGCTTCCCGCCCGAGCAGTCGGCGCGGCTGGCGGAGGCGCTCAGGGTGGCAGAGGTCGACCATACGATCGAGAACTATGTCGGCGTCGGCCATGGCTGGTGCGTGCCGGATCATAGCGTCTATGACAAGGCGGGGGCTGAACGCCACTGGAAGCGGCTGACGACGTTTTTCAAAGAGACGCTGGGCTGAGTTTCGGTCTCGGATTGTAGTGCGCGTGGCCTAGCGCGAGCCCTCGAATGTCCGCGCCGCCCCTCATCCGCCCTTCGGGCACCTTCTCCCCGTGGAACGGAGAGAAGGAAAAAGTGGTGCCGCAAAAAAATCTTTTCATCGCCCCAAGGATTGGCCATTAGCCTTCGTCCAACGGGCAAATGACGGCGATGATGCTGGAC
>NZ_RZSA01001651.1:0-671 GCF_003998075.1 Mesorhizobium sp. M2A.F.Ca.ET.037.01.1.1
CGGAGGGTTGAAGAAATTTGGTCGAATATAATTCGAGTACCAAACACCGTTATCCACTGCAAACTTGGGGTTGTTCCTAAATGCAACGGCACTATCCACTGGTGGGGCCAGCCAGATGTCAAATTGGTCCGTCAACATTGACGCCATGGCGGTATTGGCATCTGGAATGTTTGAATATTCTATCTTGTCAAAAACTGCCTCTTTCTTGCCAGCGAGGAAACTTGAGGCATCGTTCCTCGGAACGTAATGCGGGTTCTTGGTATAAACACGCGTTTGACCTGGTTTCCATGTAGAGATATCAAACATATACGGACCAGACCCGGTGGCATCGGTGAGTGACTCGGTCGCCGGGATAGAGGCGACCCGCTTGGGCATGATGAAAGGGGGATTTCCGGTAATGC
Source organism: Mesorhizobium sp. M2A.F.Ca.ET.037.01.1.1 (assembly GCF_003998075.1). NCBI lineage: Bacteria > Pseudomonadati > Pseudomonadota > Alphaproteobacteria > Hyphomicrobiales > Phyllobacteriaceae > Mesorhizobium > Mesorhizobium sp. M2A.F.Ca.ET.037.01.1.1. Next base: position 402 of record NZ_RZSA01001651.1, read on the forward strand.
CGGCAAGCGCAGCCGGAACGTCGAACGGTTTGGTCAGTTCGATCCGGAATGTCAGCTCGTCGACCTTGCTCATCTCCTTGAGCCGGTCGGCTAACAGGCGCCCGACCTGATCCCGGGAAGACCAGCGCTTTAGCGACTGGATCACGTCATCGGTCGTTATACGACTGCCGTCGGAAAACTTCAGGTTTTCTCGAAGGGTAATGTTATAAATCTTCTTGTCGTCGCTAGGATCGACTCGGTCGGCTAGCGATGGACGGGGAACGCCGTGTT
>NZ_RZSA01001652.1:0-671 GCF_003998075.1 Mesorhizobium sp. M2A.F.Ca.ET.037.01.1.1
TCTCAGGAGCCTGCGCAGGCCGAAATCATGACGCCGGTCGGAGCTGTACACCCGGGTCCGGCTATCGAGCTCGTTGCCGCGGCCATTCGCGCGGCCCGAGACGGCAGGTTATTCGTCGCCCGCGAGACTGTCGAACGCCTCGAGCAAGGCATCAACGATCGCCTGACCAAGCGCCTGAGCGGTCTCGCCGATTTGGGCTTCGCTCCCGTTGCGGGCGGCTGTGGCGAGGTTCGAACCCTGATCGGTCAGGATCGCATTGGCCCGGTCGATCGCCCACTGCGCAAAATCGTCCCGGCTGTCGATGATCCTGGTGTCCGTCATGGAAGCGCGCTCCGGCGTTTACGAATTCTTTGGTCAATTCCAGTACGGTCAGGGTGCGCGATGGGTATTGCGTTCGCGCCAATTAAATCCTTGCGTCTCAGGCCTCGCTGAGCAAGCCGCTCCGCTTCGCACGGTCGAGAAGGTTCTTGACCGATGAGGGCGCCCATTTCGTCCCGCCGCGCGGCGTGCGCTCGTGTAATCTTTCCAGCTGGCTGGCGATTTCGCGCAGCGTGAGCTCGGGATTGGACGACTGGATCCCGGCAACCAGCGTCATCAGACGATCCTCGGGCAGGCGAGGTGGAGATTTCCTCAGAAGCGCCGCATCTGCCATCGCCTCGGCGACCATCCAT
>NZ_RZSA01001653.1:0-663 GCF_003998075.1 Mesorhizobium sp. M2A.F.Ca.ET.037.01.1.1
ATCGAGGAACGCTACGTACAGAAGCAGCTCGGCCACGCCTCGGCCGAGATGACCCGCAAATATCAGCGCCAGCGCGATCGGTTCCGCACCAATCTCACCAAGGCGAGCGGGCTGTAGGGACCATAAGTCCCCTCCCCTGCCGCTACTCAGTGCGTAGCAGCGGGAGTCTGCTTGTCGGAGGCTCGTCCTAGGACGACAGGGCACGGCCTCAGGCTCCTTATCTACGCGAGGCGGAGCGGCTTGCCAGCGGGGCCTGATGCTGCAAGAATCGAGGAGTGTTGTGGCGCGAACGCAATACCCATCGCGCGCCCTGACCCTGGCCCGAATTGGCCAACAAATCGTAAACGCGGGAGCGTGCATCCATGGAAACCAGGATCATCGACAGCCGCAACGCTTTTGCGCAATGGGCGATCGATAGGTCCAATGCGATCCTGATGGATCAGGGTTCGGAACTCGCCACCGCGGCCCGCAATGGAAACGAAGCCCAAATCGGTGAGACAGCACAGGCGCTCGGCCAGGCCATCGTCGATGCGCTGATCGAGGCCTTCGACGGTCTCGCAGGCGACGAATGAGCCACCGCTTGGCCCGCGCGGCTGGCTGCGCCAATGGAAACGGCGGCCGGTACGCGGGCTCCCAGATCCACCAGCCATCATGAATTCGGAC
>NZ_RZSA01001654.1:0-659 GCF_003998075.1 Mesorhizobium sp. M2A.F.Ca.ET.037.01.1.1
GTGAAAGGTTGAACTTCATGGCAACGGTTTCGCTGAAAAAGCTCACCAAGCGTTATGGCAATATGGAGATCGTGCACGGCATCGATCTCGACATCGCCGACCGCGAATTCATCGCGCTGGTCGGCCCGTCGGGCTGCGGCAAATCGACGACCTTGCGCATGATCGCCGGCCTCGAGGACATCAGCGGCGGCAACATCGACATTGGCGGCCGCGTGGTCAACGACCTGCCGCCGCGCTCGCGCAACATCTCGATGGTGTTCCAGTCCTACGCGCTCTACCCGCATATGACGGTGCGCGAGAATCTCGGCTTCTCGCTGAAGATCGCGGGCGCCGCCAAGGACGACATGGACCGCCGTGTGGCGGAAGCCTCCGCCATCCTCGGCCTGGACGAACTGCTTGACCGTAGGCCCTCGCAGCTTTCCGGCGGTCAGCGCCAGCGCGTCGCCATGGGCCGCGCCATCGTGCGCGATCCCGACGTCTTCCTGTTCGACGAGCCGCTCTCCAACCTCGACGCCAAGCTGCGCACGCAGATGCGCACCGAGATCAAGAAGCTGCATGCCAAGGTGAAGTCGACGGTCATCTATGTCACCCACGACCAGGTCGAGGCGATGACGCTTGCCGACCGCATCGTCATCATGCGCTCCGGCCATATCGAGCAG
>NZ_RZSA01001655.1:0-655 GCF_003998075.1 Mesorhizobium sp. M2A.F.Ca.ET.037.01.1.1
GGTCTATCGCTTGCTGACCGAGGATCTCGACCTCGTCGCCGGCTGGCGCAAGGACCGCAAGGAAGGGTTCTGGTTGCGCCGCCTGCCGTCCCGCATCGCCAACAGGCTGATCGCGCGGGTCACCGGCGTTAAGCTCAAGGACTATGGCTGCAGCCTGAAAGTGTTCCGCGGCAGCGTCATCCGCAGCGTGCGGCTCTATGGCGAGATGCACCGCTTCATCCCGGCGTGGCTCGCGACGGTGACGACGCCGCGACGCATAGCCGAGGAAGTGGTGACCCATCACGCCCGCATCCACGGCCAGTCGAAATACGGTATCTCACGTACCTTCCGTGTGGTGCTGGACCTCGTCTTCATGTTCTTCTTCCTGCGCTATCGCACGCGGCCCGGCCATTTCTTCGGCGGCATCGGCATCGTGCTCGGAGTGCTCGGCTCGCTGATCCTGGCCTATCTCTTCGCGATCAAGGTTTTCTGGGGGCAGGATATCGGCACCAGGCCGATGCTGATCACCGGCTTCTTCCTGGTGATCGCCGGGCTGCAGGCGGTGACGTCGGGCGTGCTGGCCGAGATGCTGTCACGCGTCTATCTCGAGGCCAACGGCGCGCTCGCCTACGTGGCGCGGCCGCAGCCCGCGCATGGCGAGGGTGACGGCTGGCAC
>NZ_RZSA01001656.1:0-655 GCF_003998075.1 Mesorhizobium sp. M2A.F.Ca.ET.037.01.1.1
ATTTTGACGTGTATCCTAGGACGGCGGCCGTCGTGAACGTCGCGCATCGCGTTGAAGTCACGCGTCACCGGGATTTGCGGCCATCCTTTGGTCCACCGAGCGCGCTCTCGGCTGTGCCCGCCACCACGCGAAATATAGAATAACCAAATAGAGAACTGGGAGGAGCATAAGTAATGATGCCACTGCTGCGATAGTTGGATCAATCTGGTTCCGGATATTCTCCCACATCTTAAGTGGAAGCGTACGGATTGCGAACCCGCTAACCAATGACGTAACCACAACCTCGTCAAAGGAGTGAAGAAACGCGAAGAAGGCGCCGCCGATAATTCCTGGCCTTATTAGCGGCAGTGTCACCCTCCAGAAGGTTCGCGTCGGTCCCGCGCGCATGCTCATTGCTGCCTGCTCCAGCCGTCTGTCAAAGTTTGTCAGGGTGGCTGATACGATCACTACGACGTAACTAATGGCGCCAAGACTGTGCGCCAACACAATACCTGTCGTTGAGCCGACTAGCCCAAAATCTGAGAGCCCAAGGTAGGCTGCGATGCCGACCACGATAACCGGAATGGTGATCGGGGTAAGAATGACCATGTTGAGCAAGCCGCGCGCACGCGGGTGTGTGCGACTGAGGCCATATGCGGCAATTGTCCCTATGAAC
>NZ_RZSA01001657.1:0-654 GCF_003998075.1 Mesorhizobium sp. M2A.F.Ca.ET.037.01.1.1
GCGTTAGCGCATCCCATACGTCCGGCCGGTTCCAGGTAACGGCGAACCATTGCGTGGTGAGCCCCGGCGGCGGCCAGACGAAACTCTTCTCTTCCGTCGTGAAGGCGTAGACGAAGATCAGCAGGATCGGCAGGTGCAGGAACAGCAGGCCGCAGGCGGCGGCGATCTTCAGGCCGAGCGGAGCACGTTGGCCACGGTCAGAGCGCATCGAAAGCCCCCATGCGCTTGGCGCCCCAGAGATAGAAGCCCATGATGACGATGGGCACCACGGTGAAGGCGGCGGCCAACGGGATGTTGCCGGCGGTGCCCTGCTGCGAATAGACGGCCTGGCCGATGAAGAGGCGTGACGTGCCGATAATCTGCGGGATGATGTAGTCGCCCAAGGTCAGCGAGAAGGTGAAGATCGAGCCGGCGACGATGCCGGGCAGCGCCAGCGGGAACAGCACGTTGCGGAAGGTCTGGCCGGGCGAGGCGCCGAGATCGGACGAGGCCTCGACCAGGTTGCCGGGCACGCGCTCGAGCGCGGCCTGCACAGGGAGGATCATGAAGGGCAGCCAGACATAGACGAAGACGATGAAGGTGCCGGTGAAGGAGACCGACAGCGAGTTGCCGCCGACGATCGGCAGCGACAGCCAGGCGTCGAGCAGCCAGAGC
>NZ_RZSA01001658.1:0-653 GCF_003998075.1 Mesorhizobium sp. M2A.F.Ca.ET.037.01.1.1
TGACCAGGTAGCTGGACCACAACGGCAGCATGACGCCGAGATAGAACAGCGCCTTCCAGCGGCCGCGCGCATAGCGCGCCGCGTAATAGGCGATGGGGAAGGCGATGACCGCCGAGGCAAGCGTGACGAGTGCCGCCATCGTCACCGTACGCAGGATGATGTCGAGATTGGCGGCCTGCAGCAGATCGCCATAAGTCTTTAGCGTGAACTCGCGGTTGATGAGGCCGGAGAACTCGTCGATCGAGAAGAAGCTCTGTGCCAGCAGGGCGAAGAGCGAGCCGATATAGACGATGCCGAGCCACAAAAGCGGCGGGGCGAGCATCAGGGTGAGCAGGAATTTCGGGCGGCGCCAGAAGAGGTCGGAAAGCGCGCCGCGCATGCCGCCGCTGCCTGGCAGGATGGCGGGAGTGGGGTTGGACTGAACAGCGGCGATGGTCATGGCGCCACCGCGTGTTGAGGGCGATCGTGGGAGAGGCCGCGATCCTTCGCCCCCCTCTCTGTCCTGCCGGACATCTCCCCCTCAAGGGGGGAGATCAGCAGTTTCTCGGCCTCGCCAATTCTGACACGTTGGAGATTGGCGAAACCCGAAGGGACAGCCAATCTCCCCCCCTGAGGGGGAGATGTCCGGCAGGACAGAGAGGGGGGCCTCGCAC
>NZ_RZSA01001659.1:0-653 GCF_003998075.1 Mesorhizobium sp. M2A.F.Ca.ET.037.01.1.1
CTATGAGACGGCGCTTGGCGCGGCGCTCGGCGAGGACCTCGACGTCCCGCTCGACCGCAGCGCCCCGGTGCATTGGGGCGAAAGTGCGGTTCAGCCGGGAGATGCCGTATTGCCCGAGGGTGTGAAGAGCCTGGCAAGCGTGGTGCATGCGCCGTCGCAGCTCGCCCGCCGCCTGGCGCAGACCGGCGTTGTCGAAGCCGCCGACGGTCGCCGGCTCCAAGCGCTTCTGGCTCCTGGCCAGCGGCTGGTCAGCCGCGATGGCGCGCTCTGGCGTTGGGATGGCCTCACCGCTAGCGCCGACGCGCCGACTGCCGCCGCGCTGCGGCTGGCGCAGAAGAATCGACTGGCCGAGCTCGATGCCGAAGCCGTGCAGGCGACGCGCGTCGTGCGCGAGGCGGAGGAGGCGCTGGCGCGCGCCGAGCAGGCGATGCGCCAGGCAAGCGAGGCCGAGCGCAATGCGCGCCAGGCCGGCCGCGACGCACAGCATGCGTTGGATGCCGCCCGCAATGCGCTGGCCGACGCCGAGAAGGCCGGCGGCGAGCTGGTGAGCCGCCGCGCTGCCTTGGACGACGCCCGCGCGCGCATCGTCGAAAGCCATGAGGAGACGCAGGCTGCCTTCCTCGAAGCCGAGGAGATGCTCAAGGACGCGCCCG
>NZ_RZSA01000165.1:0-8953 GCF_003998075.1 Mesorhizobium sp. M2A.F.Ca.ET.037.01.1.1
GTCCTTCACCTATGCGCTGACCGCGGCCGTTATGGCGACGCGGTTTGCCGGCGCGCCGCAATTCGATCCACGCACGCCCGAGCAGGGCCTGAGCGGCGACCAGATGAAGGCGCTGCAGACCAAGCTCGAAGCCAAGGGTTACGATGTCGGCACTGTCGACGGCATCCTGGGCACCAACACGCGCGAAGCAATCCGCAAGGAGCAGACGCGGCTTGGCCTGCCCGTGGATGGCTGGCCGACGCCGGAGTTGTTGGCGAAATTGTAGGCAGTAGGCAGTAGGCAGTAGGCAGTAGGCAGTAGGCAGTAGGCAGTAGGCGAAAATCCATTTGGGACCACAGGCTGTAAAGTCCTATTCACTACTGCCTACTGCCTAATCCGCCATCGTCTCCAGGCTCGCGAACCCCTGCGGCGCGTCGCCTTCGTCGAACGGCGTCGTCACCTCCACGAATGTGTCGGGGTAAAAGCCGTTGAAGCGGGTCCTCAGCGACAGCGAGTAGGCGCCGATATGGCCGATCTCGATCCAGTCGCCGGTGTCGACCGTTTCCGGCAGCCAGAACGGCCTGGACAGGATGTCGACGGAATCGCAGGTCGCGCCGCAGACCTTGAACGGCACGATGTTTTTCTCGTCGCCATTACGCGTGCGGATCGCCGGATCGGGGATGAAGCGGGCCGGCAGGGTGATCTTGCCGGTCCATGAATCCGACAGCGACGCCCAGATGCCGTCATTGATGTAGAGCCGCTTGCCCTTGCGCAGCAGCACCCGCACGATCAGGGACAGGCAGCGCGCCACGATCACGCGTCCGGGCTCGGCCACCAGCGGCATCTGGTCGAACTGATACTCCGTCAGGTCGCCGGCAAGCCGCGACATCAGCTGGCCGAGCGAAGGCATCTCGACCTGCTTGCGGTTTGGATCGTGGCCGTATTCGGCGGGGAAACCGCCGCCGACATCGAGCCCGGCAATGTCGAAGGTCAGGCGATTGCGCACCCAGTCGGCCGAGGCCAGCGCCCGCTCATAGGTGTCGGGATCCTCGATCTGGCTGCCGACATGGAAGCAGAGGCCAACCTTGTAGCCGGTCCGGTTCAGCCGCTCGGCAAGCTCGACCGCATTGGCCGGCCCGGCGCCGAATTTCTTCGACAATTCGTAAGCCGCATGGCCCTTGGTCTGGATGCGCACGAAGACGGTGATGGCGCCCGGGTCGATATCGAGCGCCCGCACGACGCGCGTCAGCTTGGTGATCTCGTCCTCATGGTCGAGCGAGATCACCCGGATGCCGTATTTCTCCAGCGCCAGCTTGATATCCGACTGCGCCTTGACCGGGTGCATGTAGAGCATCTCGGCATCCGCCGAGACGGCGCGCACGGCCGCGAATTCTCCCGGCGAAGCGACGTCGAAGGTGCTGACGCCGGATTCCACCAATGTCTTCAGCACGATCTGCTCACCATTGGTCTTCACCGCATAGGCGGTCTTGCCGGGAAACATGCCCATGAACTGCAGGGCATCCGCCTTCAGCACCTGCGGGCGGAAACAGTAGACCGGATCGTCGGGACGAAGCGCCAGTGCCGCATCGCGGGCATTTTCGAATCGCTGCATGGACGAATCCTCGGGGCTGGAGCGCGCACAATTAATCCTAGCTAGCCGCCAAAGAAAACAGTTCTGTGTCTGGCGACCCGACGCGGCCGGTTGCACATTTTGCCAAAGCTAAACCACCAGTCAGGTTTCGGGTGGCCCTTGCCGGCGAGCGCATTTATCGGTTGGTGAGGTGTGAAGCCGAGATTGCGATCGGCCTGGGGAGGAACAGGACATGTCGATTACGGCCGCCGCCGCGCCGACGCGCGGACCGATGACACTCAAGGATTGGGGGCAGCTTCTTCTGCTCGGCGCAATCTGGGGCGGCTCGTTCTTCTTTGCCCGCATTGCAGTGTCCGAGATCCACCCGCTTGCGCTGGTGCTGTTCCGCGTCGCCATCGCCGCCATCGCACTTCAGCTCTATCTGGCGGTCCGCGGCCCCTCGTTCCGGCTCGCCTTCCCGCATGCCGGCCTGTTCTTCCTGCTGGCGCTCACCAACAATGTCGTGCCCTTCTCGCTGATCTTCGCCGGCCAGACTAAGCTCGGCGCCGGCGTCGCCTCGGTGCTCAACGCCACCACGCCGTTCTGGACGCTGATCCTGGCCAATGCGCTCACCACCGATGAGAAACTGTCCTGGAACAAGCTGGCCGGCATCGCGCTCGGTGTCGCCGGCACCGCGGTGATGATCGGTCCGGGCCTTGTTGCCGGACTCGGCGGGCCGGTCTGGGCCAAATTCGCGCTGATCGGCGCTTCGGTATCCTATGCGATCGCCTTGATGATCGCGCGCCGCTTCAAGGGCGTGCCATCGCCAGTCATCGCCACCGGGCAGCTGACCGCCTCGACCATCATCATGATCCCCATCGTGCTCATTGCCTATGGGCCGACGGGCTCGTTGTCGGCCTCGCAGCCGGTCTGGGCCGCGGTGCTGGGCCTGGCGCTTTTGTCTACCGCCTTCGCCTATATCCTCTATTTCAACCTCGTCGCCTCGGCCGGCGCCACCAATGCCTCGCTGGTCACCTTGATCGTCCCGGCCAGCGCGGTGTTGCTCGGTTTCCTCTTCCTCGGCGAGCGGCTGGCGCTGTTCGAGATCGGCGGCATGACGCTGATCGGATTGGGCCTCATCACCATCGACGGACGGCTGTTCGGCAAATGGTAGCGCTGTCATGCCACACCGCCGCCACAATTTATTCACAACGGCGAAGCCGGCTTTTGCCGAAGAGTTTCAACGGCTAACGGCAAATCCCGGGTCGCAAATTCCACAATCATGTCGCATTGCAGCACGTTTTCCGCTTGCCTGTGGCCCAAATGCCCCTAGACTCCTGCCATAGCTCTGAAGAGGAGGCTATGGCATGGGACTGACGAGGCCGATCAACGCTTTGATGATTTGTGCCGCATTCGCATTCATCGGTGCCCTGATCATAGGTGTTCTTCCCTGACCCGCCAAAGAGGGAAGACCAAGCACCGAGAATAGTCCAACAGTTCGAAAAGGCCGGGTTTCCACCCGGCCTTTTCCATTTCCGCCGACCTCAGGCCGCGGCCGACCCGGTCGCCTCCGCCTCATGCGAGCGGATGCCGATCATGTGGCAGACGGCAAAGACGAGGTCGGCACGGTTCATCGTGTAGAAATGGAAATCGCCGACGCCGCGCTCGACGAGGTCGAGCACCTGCTCGGCCGCCACGGCCGAGGCCACCAGCGCATGCGTCTGCGGGTCGTTCTCCAGCCCTTCGAAGCGCTCGGCGAGCCATGCCGGCACCAGCGCGCCGCAGCGCGAGGAGAAATTGGCGACCTGGGTGAAATTATGCACCGGCAGGATGCCCGGCACGATCGGGATATAGATGCCGGCGCGGCGCGCCCGCTCGACATAGCGCTCGTAAAGATCGTTGTCGAAGAAGAACTGGGTGATCGCCCGCGTCGCGCCATTGTCGACCTTGCGCTTCAGCATGTCGATGTCGGTGGCGAAATCCGGGCTCTCCGGATGCTTTTCCGGATAGGCCGAGACCGAGATGTCGAAATCGCCGACGCTCTTCAGCGCCCCTACCAGTTCGGCGCCATTGGCGTAGCCGTCCGGATGCGGGCGATAAGAGGTTCCGACGCCTGCGGCCGGATCGCCGCGCAGCGCAACGAAACGGGTGACGCCGAAGTCGACGAACTCGCGGATGACCGTGTCGACCTGATCGCGCGCGGCGTCGACGCAGGTCATATGCGCCGCCGGCGTCAGCGTCGTCTCGTTGAGGATGCGCTTGACCGTGCGCGCCGTGCGCTCGCGGGTCGAGCCGCCCGCGCCGTAGGTCACCGAGACGAATTCCGGCTTGAGCGGCTCCAGCCTTGTGACCGTATCCCACAACCTTGCTTCCATCTCGTCGGTCTTCGGTGGAAAGAACTCGAACGAGACGCTGACCTTCTCGCCTATGTCGGGGCGACGGGAAAAGCGGAACTGGTTCATCAGGCTGTTTCCCTCACTGGCAAGGAATCGTTGGACGGGTCTGCGATCTGCAGGCGGCGGTCGCGGCCGAGCCAGAGCTTGACGGTGAGCCTTGCCTCGTTGCCGCCGCGCGGCTCGAATTCCTGGCTGTCCTCGAGGTCGAGGCCGGCCTCCGCGAACCAATCGGACATCTGCCGGTCGGAGAAGCCCAGCCGCATATGCGCATGCTGGTCGCGCAGGAATTCGAGATTATGCGGCGCGAAGTCGACGACGATCAGCCGGCCCGATGGCCTGAGCAGCCGCGCCGCTTCGGCGATGGCGCGGGCGGGATCGTCGAGATAATGCAGCACCTGGTGGATGGTGACGAGATCGAAGGCGTTGCGCTCGACCGGCGGCGAGAAGATATCGCCCTGACGCACCTGCGCATTGGCAATGCCGGCCTTGTCGAGATTGGCGCGCGCGACCGTCAGCATCTCGCGCGACATGTCGATGCCGACACCGCGCCGATAGAGCGGCGCGAAGATTTCGAGCAGCCGGCCCGTGCCGGTGCCGAGGTCGAGCATCGACTGGAACGGCCGCTTGCCGACAAGCTTGATGAGCGCCGCTTCGACCGCGCGGTCCGGCACATGCAGCGAGCGGATATGATCCCAGCTCGCGGCGTTCTCGGAGAAATACTCGGCGGCCCGGTCCTGCCGCTTGCGCTTCACCGCCGCCAGCCGCTCCAGATCGCGCACCACCTGCGGATCGGCCTCGCTGATGCCGGAGACCAGACGCTGCACGAAATCGCGCGAATTATCCGTATCGGTCAGCCGGAAGAAGGCCCAGGACCCTTCCTGGTAGCGGCCGATCAGCCCGGCATCGAGCAGCAGCTTCAGATGGCGCGAGACGCGGGGCTGCGACTGTCCGAGTATCTCGGTGAGGTCGGAGACGGTGAGATCGCCGCGCGAAAGCAGCACCAGGATGCGCAGCCGGCTGGATTCGGCCGCCGCCTTCAATGTATCTACCATTGTGTCGAGCGAGACATGCATGAGCGGGCTCTCGTTGAAAGATATAAAGATATGTTTATGTCGATTTCGAAACCTTGGCAAGCGCTATGTCGCTTCCGGACAAGAAAATGGCGCAGCCGTGATCCGCGCCTGGCAGACGGTTCTTGCGCGGAGTGAAGAGCATGTTCGAGACGCGTGAAGGTGAAACGCTTCTTGCGGCCGATCCGGCGGAGTTGCGGCCGGACGGCCATGTCGTCTTTATCGGACGCATCGTCTCGCCCTGGACGAGGCGCGAGGATTGCCCCAAGAACATGCGCGCCGCCCGCGAATCCGGGCGGGCCGCGACAGTCCTGATCGACGAGCCCTATCGCCCGGGGCTGCGAAACCTGGAACGCGCCAGCCACATGGTCATCCTGTCCTGGCTCCATCACGCGCCGCGAAATCTGATCGTGCAGAAACCGCGCCATGCGGCTGAATCGAAAGGCGTTTTCTCGCTGCGCTCCCCTGCCCGGCCGAATCCTGTCGGCCTGCATGTGGCGAAGCTCGTCACGCTCGACATCGAGGGCGGACGGATCGGGATCGACGCCATCGACGTGCTCGACGGCACGCCGGTCATCGACATCAAGCCCTATTACGCTTCAACCGATGCCTTTCCCGAAGCGACCATCGCCGGACGCAACGACAAATGAGCGCCCCCACCGGCCGCCGCCGCGCCATCGCCAAGGCGCTGACAGCGCTTCTTCCGCTCGCGCCTTATGCCGACATGGAAAAGATCCGCGTCGATGCCGGTTCGGTGCACATGAAGACCTTGCCGCCAACGATCGCGGTGTGGCTGGCCACCATCGCCCATGTCCGCCATGCCCACACCGATTACGAGAAGCTGCTCGCCGAAGGCTATGACCGGGATTCGGCGCGTTTCTTCGTTATCGATGAGACCAATGCGGTGCTCACCCGCTGGCGCGCGACAAGGCTGCTCGAGGAAGACGACGAGGATGAGTGAGGCCAAGCGGCGCCTTCTGCCTGGCTCTACTTCATCCGCAACCGGACGCTAGTCTGCCTTGCCGACGATCGAGGGAGGAATGAAATGAGCCAGGCAGCCGCCACGCCAGCCAACCGGTTACCCTTTCTCTCCCCACGCCACATCGACCCGCATGCCTATCCCGACGGCGTCGCCTTCCTCGACGGGCAATATCTGCCGATGTCCCAGGCCAAAATCTCGGTGCTGGACTGGGGATTTCTGCATTCCGACGCCACCTACGACACGGTCCATGTCTGGGACGGCCGCTTCTTCCGCCTCGACCTGCATCTCGACCGATTCTTCGGCGGGCTGGAGAAGCTGCGCATGACGATCCCGTTCGATCGCGACGGCGTTGCGGAGATCCTGCACAATTGCGTCGCGCTGTCGGGCCATCGCGCGGCTTATGTCGAGATGCTGTGCACGCGCGGCGCCTCGCCGACCTTCAGCCGCGACCCGCGCCAGGCGATCAACCGGTTCATGGCCTTCGCCGTCCCCTTCGGCTCGGTCGCCAATGCCGAGCAGTTGCGGAGCGGCCTTCATGTCGCGATCAGCGACAAGGTGCGCATTCCGCCGGCCTCGATCGACCCCTCGATCAAGAACTACCATTGGCTCGATCTGGTTCGTGGCCTTTACGATGCCTATGACCGTGGCGCCGACACCGCGCTGATCCTCGACTTCAACGGCAATGTCGCCGAAGGCCCGGGCTTCAACGTCTTTTGCGTCACGGACGGCAGGCTCACGACGCCGGCCGTCGGCGTGTTGCCCGGCATCACGCGCCGCACCGTGTTTGACCTGTGCGCTGAAATCGGTCTCGCCGTCACAGCCGAAGCGGTCAGCGTCGCCGCTCTCAAAGGCGCCGACGAGGTCTTCATCACCTCGACCGCCGGCGGCATCATGCCGGTCACCACGATCGACGGCGCGCCGGTCGCCGGCGGCAAGGTCGGTCCGATCACCGAGCGGTTGATGGCGCTCTACTGGAAAAGGCATGAGGATCCCGCCTGGTCAAGTGCGGTGCGTTATCCCTGACCCACGGATTATTTCTCGGAACGCATCTGGAAAAACGCCGGCAGCGCCGTACATGCCGTAAGCGGAGATTCCTCCGCTTATCCTCCGAGAGAATTCACGGCCCTCCAAGGGCAAGGAATACACATCATGACAAGCAAGGTTTGGTTCATCACCGGATCGTCGAAGGGCTTTGGCCGCGTCTGGGCCGAGGCCGCGCTCGCCCGCGGCGATCGCGTCGCCGCCACAGCCCGCGATGCCGGCACGCTCGCCGATCTCGTCGAGAAATATGGCGACAACATCGCCGCCCTGAAGCTCGACGTCACCGACAAACGGGCGGTCGACGCCGCGATCGCCGAAGCGCACAAGCGCTTCGGCCGGCTCGACGTCGTCATCAACAATGCCGGCTACGGCCATTTCGGCGCCGTCGAGGAGGTCACCGAGCAGGAGGCGCGCGACCAGATCGAGACCAACGTCTTCGGCGCGCTCTGGGTCACCCAGGCGGCGCTGCCCATCATGCGCGCGCAGCGTTCCGGCCACATCATCCAGATTTCGTCGATCGGCGGCGTCAACGCCTTCGCCTCGATCGGCCTCTACCACGCCTCGAAATGGGCGCTGGAAGCCTTCAGCCAGTCGCTCAGCCAGGAGGTCGCCCAGTTCGGTATCCACGTGACCCTGGTCGAGCCGGGCGGCTTCTCCACGGACTGGGCCGGACCGTCGGCCAAGGTTTCCAAGCCGATGGACATCTATCAGCCGGTCCGCGCGGCGATGGCCGAGCGCCGCAGCCGTTCCGTCGCCGGCGATCCGCAAGCGACCGGCCCGGCAATGCTGGCGATCGTCGATGCCGCCGAGCCGCCGCTCAGGGTCTTCTTCGGCGATGGCGGCCTGCCGATGATCCGGCAGGAATACGCCAACCGCATCGCCATGTGGGAAAAATGGGACCATGTCTCGGTGATGGCGCAAGGCGCCAACAAGAACCGGAAAGGCTAAAACTCTTTCGGCCGGGCCTAAACCGGCCGAGGTATGCTGAGATTCAGGTCAGGGCGAGTTGAGAACGGTGGGTTCCGAGAACCGGAGCGGAGCGTACTTTTGGGTACGTGAGCACCGGAAGCACAGGAAACCGCCGTTCGCAGGCCGGCCTCACCTGAATATCAGCATGCCTCAGCGGTAGATCCACTGCTCGGGCACCCGCACCGAGATCTCCTCGCCGGCCCTGATGACGCCCGGCTTCTCGACCCAGGCGACGAGGCCGCGCAGCCGTTTCGCCTCCTTGGGAAAGAGCAGCGCGGTGGCATCGGTATCCGCGGCGCCGACATGCTCGGCGATCGACTGTCCGGCAAAGCGGCACGGCTTGTTCTGGCCATCGACCTTGAGCGTCACGCCACCCTTGAAGAACATCAGCGAACCGGCCGGCAGCATTGACAGATGCGGCACGCCTTCGACCACGAGATTGGCGCCGATCCACTCCGACTTGATCTCCGCGAGGCCCATGCGCCGCGCGACAATGGCAAGTTCATCGGCGGCGGCCAGCGACAATTGCCGCTCGTTGCGCATCTCGGTGCCGCGCGGATACCAGGGCTCGCGCCCGCCCGAACGCCGCGTTGCCCCGGCATGGAAGTCGCCTGCGATACCGTCGAAGCCAAGCCGCAGTTCCTCGACCGCCCTCGTCTCGAAATGATCGTGCGGAGCTGCATAGAGCGCCGCTGCTTTGGCAGCGAGCTTGCGGCCCGGCACGATGTCAACCATCGGTTCTGCCATGGGAAAAAGTTCCAGGTTCGTTTCCTGCATGCCGCTGGTCTAAAGGTGCCGAAGAATGCGGTCCAGTCGAAAGCGCTGATGATCCGATCACGCCGCTTGATGGCGATCACGACGTTATTACCAAAAAACGCTGCCACCGCCGCACCACACGTCGCATTGCCGCCGCGACGCCCCCATAAATGATGGCGCAATCGGGAGG
>NZ_RZSA01001660.1:0-653 GCF_003998075.1 Mesorhizobium sp. M2A.F.Ca.ET.037.01.1.1
GAACCAGGGGGCGCCCGAAGGCGCCACCGTCATCGACTGCGCCCGCAAGACGATCATTCCAGGCCTTGTCGACGCGCGCGTCTTCATCGGCGAACCCGGCGGCGAGCATCGCGAGACCATCGCCTCGGCAAGCGTGGCGGCGGCGGCCGGCGGCGTCACCTCCATCGTCATGATGCCTGACACCGACCCGGTGATCGACAATGTGGCGCTGGTCGAATTCGTGCTGCGCACCGCACGCGACACCGCAAGCGTCAACATCTTCCCGGCGGCCGCGATCACCAAGGGCCTCGACGGCCGCGATATGACCGAATTCGGCCTGCTGCGCGAAGCCGGCGCCGTCGCCTACACCGACGGCCGCCACACCATCGCCAACGCGCTGGTCATGCGGCGCGCGCTGACCTATGCCCGCGATTTCGGCGGCGTCATCGCGCACGAAACGCAGGATGCCGACCTCGCCTCGTCCGGCGTGATGAACGAGGGGCTCTATGCGAGCTGGCTCGGCCTGTCGGGCATTCCGCGCGAGGCCGAGCTCATCCCGCTCGAACGCGACCTGGCGCTGGCCCGGCTGACCGGCGGCGCCTACCACGCCGCCAAGATTTCGTCAGCGATGGCGGCCGGCGCGGTGAACCGGGCCAAGACGGATGGCGCCAATG
>NZ_RZSA01001661.1:0-650 GCF_003998075.1 Mesorhizobium sp. M2A.F.Ca.ET.037.01.1.1
GGTCCATCCCGACTACCATGTCGAAGTCGACAAGACCTTCTACTCGGTGCCGCACCGGCTGATCGGGCGCACCGTCCAGGTGCGGCTCACCTATCGGGTGGTCGAGATCTTCCACGATCACCAGCGTGTCGCCAGTCATGTTCGCCGCTCACAGCGTTCCGGCCACGTCACCATCAACGCGCACATGCCCAAGGCGCATCAGCGCTACGCCAACACCACGCCCGCCAGCCTGATCGGTCGGGCCGCCAAAATTGGGCCCAACGCTGCCATCCTCGTCGAGCGCATGATGCGTGATCGGCCGCATCCGGAGCAGGGATACCGCGCGGCCATGGGCATCCTGTCGCTTTCGCCGCGCTATGGCCAGGAGCGCACCGAGGCGGCCTGCGAGCGAGCGCTGCTGATCAACGCAATCACCTACGCCTCCGTCACCGCCATTCTCAAATCCGGTCTCGACCGGGCCAGCTCTTCAGAACCGGCAAAGCCGACACCGCCGCACGCCAACATCCGCGGCTCCACCTATTACCAGTGAAGGAAAGGAAGAAAGAATGCTGACAAATCCCACCTTTGATCAGATGCAGGCCCTCGGCCTGCATCTGATCAAAGGTGGGATTTGTCAGCATTCTTTCTTCCTTTCCTTCACTGGTAATAGG
>NZ_RZSA01001662.1:0-649 GCF_003998075.1 Mesorhizobium sp. M2A.F.Ca.ET.037.01.1.1
TGTTCCTCGACCAGCCGATCGGGTTGCGGCTGTGAGCGATCCCCGCCTCGACCTCAGCTTCGACGGAGCGGTCGCGCGAGTGACCATCCGCCGGCCTGAGAAGCTCAACGCCCTCGATGCCGCGATGGTCGATGCGCTCGTGCCGTTGTGCAGGGCGGTGGAGCGTTCCGCGGCGAAGGTGCTGATCCTGTCCGGCGAGGGCGAGAAGTCGTTCTCCGCGGGCGGCGACGTCGCCGCCTGGAGCGCGCTCGACCCGGCGGAGTTCGCGCGCCACTGGATCCGCGACGGCCATGCCGGCTTCGACGCTCTCGCCAGGCTTTCGCAACCGGTCATTGCCGTCCTCAACGGCCATTGCCTTGGCGGAGGCCTGGAGCTTGCGGCCTGCGCCGACTATCGGATCGCCGAGAGCCACGCCCGCATCGGTCTGCCTGAAACCGGCCTTGGGATCACACCGGGCTGGTCGGGCACCCAGCGCACGGCTCGCCGTTTCGGCACCCAGTTGATCCGCCGCATGTCGCTCTTCGGCGAGGTCTATTCCGCCGACGAGGCCTTGAGATTGTCGCTTGTCGACAAGGTCGTCGGCAAGGGTGACGGCCTCGCGGCGGCCGAACAACTTGCCGCTATCGTCGCAGGCCGGTCCGCTACCGCC
>NZ_RZSA01001663.1:0-646 GCF_003998075.1 Mesorhizobium sp. M2A.F.Ca.ET.037.01.1.1
CACTGCACACTCTCCACGAGATCGTCGCCCGCCCGCCGCTGAACGTGTTCTCGGTCGCCTAGTGGCTTGGGTTACGGGGTATTTTCGCCGTCCGGCCGTCGAGGGTTGGTCGGCCGTCTTGGTCCACACGACCGACACGGCGCCGATGTATTGGCGGATTACTCCCTCCGTGGTACGCATCCGGTGAAGAGCGCAGACGTGCGTATCTGGTGGCCATGAGGACCTGACCACCGCGGTGCTGGGGTCAAGCTTTCGATGGGGAGACGCGATGATATTCTTCGAGGAGGAGTTTGACCTCCTCGAAGCCTTCATCGGTGAAGGCCAAGATCCCGTCGTCATCGTTGGCGCCGTACACCCAGATGACGCCGTCCTCGGGCTCGAGACCGAGGGTCAGTTCGTGGATGAGCGCTTCGCTGACGCCGAGGTCGCTGGCGACACGTTCGACGGTGTAGACGTGATGCACCTTATTGCGCTGCATGATCAGGCCGCCGCTGGTTGGGTCTGCAGTTTTGCGGATCTCCAATTCCACGGCAGCAGATCATCGATTTGATGGGCCGGATAGGCGGCCAGTCGGGCGAGGACGTCGGCGAGCCAGGCCTGCGGGTCGATATCGTTCATCTTGGCGCTGACGATCAGGCTGTAGAGA
>NZ_RZSA01001664.1:0-646 GCF_003998075.1 Mesorhizobium sp. M2A.F.Ca.ET.037.01.1.1
AGCGTCACATAAAGGTCGTGGCCGGTGAGGCGCTCGCTGGCGAGCTTCCGGCAGGCCTCGCGAATCACCAGCATCTCAGCATGCGCCGTCGGATCGGCAAGCTCGCGGGTACGGTTGCCGGCTTTCGCGATCACCGTGTTGCCGCTGACGATCACCGCGCCGACCGGCACTTCGCCGCGGCCGGCGGCCGCCTCGGCCTCTTCAAGCGCCAAGGCCATGAAATCCGGTCGTTTCAAGCGGTTTCCATCCCGATTACTCCTCGCCACCCGAGAGTGATCCTGTTATCTAGCGCGAGACCCTGAAAACCGGAATCGGTTTTTGCCGCGCCGCTGGATGCGCAAAATCAAGATGACACTGCCTGCGTTGGGCGTCCGAAAGGGCGTGCGGCGCTGTAGCAGGCAAAGACGAGCAAAGTAATGGACGACGATAAGAAATCTCCACGCGGGTCGCGCAAGGGCGGCTCGAAACCGGCAGGTCCGCGCGGCGGCAAGCCGGCCCACGGCGCCAAGAAGCCGTTCCCAAAACGGGAGCGGCCGATGGCTGCCGAAGGCGAGCGCAACTTCAAGCGCTATGAGCCGCGTGAAACGGGGCCGCGCGAAGCAGGCGCGGAGGGTGGCGACCGGTCGTTCCGCAACGGTCCGCCGCG
>NZ_RZSA01001665.1:0-643 GCF_003998075.1 Mesorhizobium sp. M2A.F.Ca.ET.037.01.1.1
GCACTGCCGGAACCGTCTGAACAAAGAGAATCTTGCGGCCGACAGTTGCCGCGCCGTAGAGGCCGGCTGTCGCGACGCAGAGCAGGAAGAACATCTTGACCTGAAAGCCTGCGGCGCCGAGATAGAGTCCCCAGAACAGCCCAGCAGCCAGGAAGCCGTTATAGAGCCCCTGGTTGGCGGCAAGCACCTTCGAGGCGCTGGCGAATTCCGGCGTCAGTCCGAACGCCTTGCGGCCGCGCGGCGTGTCCCAAAGCACCATCTCCCGATAGACGATGTAGCAATGGATCAGCGCCACCAGCCCGACCAGGATATCGCCGATCATCGTCCTCTCCAGCGGTTTGTTCCCGGCATTGATCACGCAGCCGCCCCACAAGGCAAGACCACTGATTCCATCCCGGCCGATCAGGGTTGCCAAGCGCGGTGCGTTGGTATCTTTTCGCGCCAGCCACATTGAAGCTGGGTATCCATCATGTCCTTCCAGAAACTCGACGACCTCGGTCACAAGCTCGAAGCGCTCGAGCATGCTTTGGCCATCCTCGGCGCCGACGAGGCGACGCATATGGCGGTTGGCGGCGGCGAGAAACGCGCCGAGGCGATGTCCTCGCTGGCCGGCATGCTGCATCGCCAGGCGACCGCGCCGGAG
>NZ_RZSA01001666.1:0-640 GCF_003998075.1 Mesorhizobium sp. M2A.F.Ca.ET.037.01.1.1
CGACGGCGACAGCCGTGTCCGGCGACAGCCCCGCCTCGATCAGCCGTCCAGCGACTTCGGCCGCGACCGAGCGACCCATATAGACGGCGACGGTCGCGCCCGAGATGGCGAGCTTGGCCCAATCGGGCAGCGAGTTGCCCTTGAGGTCGTGTCCGGTGGTGAACACCATCGAGGACGAGACACCGCGCAACGTCAGCGGCAACTCGAAATCGGCAGCGGCGGCGAAGGCGGCGGTGACGCCCGGAACCACCTCATAGGCGATGCCGGCCTCGCGCAGCGCCGCCATCTCCTCGCCGGCCCGGCCGAACACCAGCGGATCGCCTGACTTCAGCCGCACCACGCGCTTGCCGGCTTGGCCGAGTTCGATCAGCAGCGCGTTGATTTCTTCCTGGCTTTTGGAATGGCAGCCCTTGCGCTTGCCGACCGGTAGGCGCTCCGCATCGCGGCGGCCCATGGCGACGATCGCCTCCGGCACCAGCGCATCATAGACGATGGCATCGGCTTCCATCAGCAGGCGGTGCGCGCGCAGCGTCAACAGGTCCTCCGCGCCCGGACCGGCGCCGACCAGCGCGATATGGCCCCCGGCCGGCGCATCCACGCTCAGGAGTTCGAGCGCCGCGCCATGCGCCTGGGCGTGGTC
>NZ_RZSA01001667.1:0-637 GCF_003998075.1 Mesorhizobium sp. M2A.F.Ca.ET.037.01.1.1
ACATCCACCTGCATGACCGCGGCACGCTCGGCCTCTTCGAGATCGAGGAGATCGTCGCCCGTGCCACGGCGTCGGGCATGCAAGGCAAAGTCGCCGTCAGCCACGCCTATGCGCTGGGCGACATCTCCGCCGATGCGTTGGCCAGGGCTGGCGAGAGGATCGCCGCCGCCGGCGTCTCCATCATGACCAACGCGCCCGGCGACCATGCCTTTCCGCCGGTGGCCGCGCTTCGCAAGGCCGGCGTCACCGTGTTCGCCGGTTCCGACAACATCCGCGATTCCTGGTGGCCCTATGGTGATGGCGACATGCTGAACCGCGCCAATATGATCGGCTATCGCTCCGGCTTCTACGAGGATCGGGAGTTGGAAACAGCTTACGACGTTGTGAGCCATGCCGGCGCCAAGGCGCTGGGGCTGGAGGGCTACGGCATCGCCGTCGTCGCCAAAGCCGATTTTGTCGCGCTGAGGGCCGAGCATGTCCCGGAAGCGGTGGTGGCGGTGCCGAAGGATCGCACCGTCTATCGCGCGGGCAAGGAAGTGGCGCGGAATGGCAAGGTGACCGCGTAGCACAACCGGGCGTGCGCCCTGGGGCCGCATGCTCGATCCCCCGAATTAATTTGCACACATATGTTTCAGGC
>NZ_RZSA01001668.1:0-637 GCF_003998075.1 Mesorhizobium sp. M2A.F.Ca.ET.037.01.1.1
ATCCAGGAGCGTCAGGAATTCCTCGCCGTATTGCCACCGCGGCACAGCGTGCAGGTCGAACCGGCTCGCCATCTCGGTGGTCTCGTTGATGAAGTCGTAGACGGCGACCTCGCCGATCAGAACCGGAGAGATGTCGAACTGGCGGCCAATCCGCCTCAGGAACGCGAGAACCGCCTCGACGTCTCGCGAGCGGCCGCGAATCGCATTGTGGAATTCGTCGAAGATCAGGATCCTGGGTTTCAGTCTGTCGAGCAGATGATCGATCTGTTCGGCCTTACGGCCAACATCTCGACCATTGCCGACCGGGGCGCGGAACGCCTGCAGGATGCTTCCATAGAAATGTGCAAGGCCGGCACCCTCGCGCGTCTGGACCACCCACACTCTTTGCCGCTCGGACGTTTTCATGTGCTCTACCGCAAACCGTTCCGCGATCATCGTTTTGCCGTTGGCGTAGGGCCCGACCAGCATCAGGCCTCTGGTCCGCAACGCCGCCGGTCGCGACAGCAGTTCGGAAAGGCGCTCGTGTGCCTGTACTGCGACGTGATGTGCGATCCATCGCGGCGCCCGGATGTAGGCGATCCGGTCTTCCGCGCAGCGATCGAGGTACGGGCGAACATGGTCGAGCAGATGGTCCGCC
>NZ_RZSA01001669.1:0-637 GCF_003998075.1 Mesorhizobium sp. M2A.F.Ca.ET.037.01.1.1
GCGCGTGCTTGGCCTGCGCGATCTCGGACCGGCGATCTCGCCCTTCAACGCCTTCCTGATCCTGACCGGCCTGGAGACGCTGCCGCTCAGGATGCAGCGCCATTGCGACAACGCCGCGAGCGTCGCCGGCTGGCTCTCCAACCATCCCAAGGTCGCCTGGGTGAATTATCCCGGACTGCCCAGCGACAAGAACAACGCGCTGCAGAAGAAATATTCGCCGCAGGGCGCCGGCGCGGTCTTCACATTCGGCCTCAAGGGCGGTTACGAGGCCGGTGTCAAATTCGTCGAGGCGCTGGAATTGTTCTCGCACCTCGCCAATGTCGGCGACACCAAGTCGCTGGTCATCCATCCGGCCTCGACCACGCACCGCCAGCTCTCCGACGAGCAGAAGGTCACGGCCGGCGCCGGGCCGGATACGGTGCGGCTGTCGATCGGCATCGAGGACGTCAACGACATCGTCGCCGATCTTGAGCAGGCGTTGAGCAAGGTCTGATATGTCTGCCTTTCTTGCGGTCAGTGTCGACAGCGTCGAGCCGGAGGCCGGTGCGCCGGCCCCGGACCGGGTGATCTCGGGCGATCCGAAATTCCGCACCTGGAATGTCGAGGAGCGGGACGGCGGCCTTTATGCCGGCATCTG
>NZ_RZSA01000166.1:0-8907 GCF_003998075.1 Mesorhizobium sp. M2A.F.Ca.ET.037.01.1.1
TCCCTGATCCGCGCCACCCAAGGCGTCGACATCATCTTCAACGGCTTGAACCCGATCTACACCGATTGGGGCAAGTGCATGCCGATGGCCGAGAACGTCATGACCGCCTGCCGTGAAAACGGCGCCCTGCATCTCTTCCCGGGCACCGTCTACAATTACGGCTCGCCGATGCCGCAGGTGATCACCGAAGCGACGCCGTTCCATCCGACCACCGAGAAGGGCCGTATCCGCTGCGCCATGGAAGACCTGTTTCGCGGCGAGGCCGAAGCCGGCCGGGTCCGCACCATCGTCCTCAGAGCCGGCGACTTCTTCGGCGGCACCGGCAGCGGCTCCTGGTTCGACCTCGTCGTCGCCGCCAAGATGGAGAAGGGCGTCTACACCGCGCCCGGCCCGGCCGACCTGACCCATGAATGGGCCTACCTGCCGGACTTCTCCGTCGCCTTCGTCGGCCTGGCGAAGAACCTCGACAAAACGGGCCTCTTCGAAGCCATCAACTTCCCCGGCCACGCCATCACCGACCTCGACATGAAGGCGGCGGCCGAGAAGGCGCTCGGCCGCAAGCTGAAGCTCTCCTTCATGCCCTGGTGGGTTCTGCGCGCCGGCAGCCCGTTCGTCGCAATGTGGAAGGAGATCGTGTCGATGTCCTATCTGCGCTACGAGCCGCACCGGCTGGTTTCGACGCGGCTGGAAGAGATCATCGGCGAAATCCCGCATACCCCGCTCGATGAGGCGGTGAAGGAGGCCTTGCAGGATATCGGCATCGCCGTGCAGCCCTCGCGCCTGGGCGCTTGATCAAAAGCTCCAACGAAAGATGAAACGGCCGGGTTTCAAAGCCCGGCCGCAATTCATTGAAGATCAGATTCTGCCCATCAGCAGCAGGATGAGCAGCACGACCAAAATGACGCCGACGATGCCGGAAGGGCCGTAGCCCCAGGAGCGCGAATGCGGCCATGCCGGCACGGCGCCGATCAGGATCAGGATCAGGATTATTACGAGAATTGTGCCGATCGTCATGAAAAATCCTCGCCGTCTGGTTGAACTTCGAGGGAACAATGCAAATAGCCGCCCGGTTGTTCCGGGCGGCTTCTCGTCTTGGCGTTGCGAACCGCTCTATTCCGCCGCTTTCGGAAAGGCAACCGCCGGCTCTGTGCCAGTTTCTCCAGCGGGCGCGCCCGTCGTGACCTCGCCCTTGCCACTGCGGAACAGGCGTCCGAACCAGCCGCGTCGCTGGCCGGGCTTCACCTTGGCGCGAGTGAACACCATCAGCATAGACGGCGTCACCACCAGCGTCAGCAGCGTGGCGAAGGACAGGCCGAAGACGATCGCCGAGGACAGCGAGATCCACCATTGCGTCGAGGGCGCGTTGATCGTCGTCTCGTGATGGAAGATTTCGAGACCGAGACCGAAGGCGATCGGCAGCACGCCGAGGATGGCCGACACCGCCGTCAGCACCACCGGACGGGCGCGCTCCCGGCAGGTCTGCAGCACCGCGTCCATCTTGTCCCAGCCTTCCTCGTGCAATCGGTCATAGGTGTCGATCAAAACGATGTTGTTGTTCACCACCACGCCGGCCAGCGCGATGACGCCGATGCCCGACATGACGATGCCGAAGGCCTCGCCTGTCAGAAGCAAGCCTAAGAACACGCCGATCGTCGCCATGACCACGCAGGACAAGACAAGCCACACGCTGGTGAACTTGTTGAACTGTGCCAAGAGCACCAGGAAGATCAGGAAGATCGCCGCGCCAAAGGCCTTGCCGAGGAAGGCGCTGGCTTCGGCGCTGTCCTCGTTGGAGCCGGCGAGCTTCCAGCGGATGCCGCTGCCGAGATCCATGTCGGTGACGGCCTTGGTGACCTGCTCTTGCACGGCGGCGACCTGCGCGCCGGCGCTGACATTGGCCTGCACGACCACGGTGCGCGCGCCGTCGATGCGGTTGAGGATGCCGACAGTCGGCTCGGGCTTGCGCACGACGAAGTTGGAGATCGGCACCGAGCCTTGCGAGGTCTGCACGCGAAGCTCGTCGAGTGTCGACAGAGTGCGCCGGTCCTCCGGCAGGCGCAGCCTTATGTCGACCGCGTCGTCGGCGCCGGCTGGCCTGTATTCCGAGAGCTTGAGGCCGTTGGTGACCAGCTGCACCACCGTGCCGACAGAGGTCGGGCTGATGCCGTATTGCGCCGCCTTGGCGCGGTCGACCTCGAGCGCCCAGTCGACGCCGGGCGGCGGCAGGCCGTCCGAAATGTCGATGACGTTGGGGATCTTGGCGATGCGCGCCGCCACCGCGCCCGCCTTGTCGTCCAGCCCGGCCGGGTCGGCGGCCGACAGCCGGATCTGGATCGGCTTGCCGGTCGGCGGGCCGGCTTCTGGAACGCGCACTTCGACATCGACGCCGGGAATGCCGGCCATCACGCCGCGCAGGTCATCGAGGATCTGGTTGGCGGACTTGCGCTGGCGCCAGTCGACGAATTCATACTGGATGACCCCGACCACGTCCTCCGGAATGTCCTGGCCGCCGCCCTGCGTCTTGCCGACGCGCGTATAGACCGACTTCACGCCGGGCCAGCCGAGCAGCCGGCTTTCCGCCGTCTTGGTGGCGGCGTCCATTTCCGCCAGCGAAAGATTGCCGCGGGCATGGACATAGAGCAGGCCGTAATCCGGCTCGACGCTCGGGAAGAACTCGACGCCCGCGCCATATTTCGAATAGGCGAAGCCGACGCCGACCAAAAGCCCGACGGTGAGCAGGATGACAGTCATCGGGAAGCGGACAGCCTGCTTGACCACGGCCATGTACCAGCCGTCGCGATTGCCCTCCTCGTGATGCTCCGGCGCCTTGGCGAAGATCGCGCCCAAAGTCGGCGCGAACACCAGCGCATAGAGCATCGAAGCCGACAGCGTCACGATCAGCGTGATCGGCATGTATTTCATGAAATCGCCGATGATGCCGGGCCAGAACAAGAGCGGCGAGAAGGCGGCGATGCGCGTCATCGTCGCCGCGATGACTGGGCCGGCCATGCGCTTGGCGGCCAGCGCGAAGGCGTCGGCCTTCGGCATGCCCTCACTCATGCGCCGTTCGGCGAATTCGGTGACGATGATGGCGTCGTCCACCAGCATGCCGACAGCCAGGATCAGGCTGAACAGCACGATCATGTTGATCGTGTAGCCCATCATGGCGAGCAGCAGGATGCCCATCAGGAACGATGATGGGATGGCAAGCCCGATGAGCAGGGAAGCCCGTCCCGACAGCGCATAGAGGATGACGATGAACACCAGGATGACGGCGATCATCACATGGTTCTGCAGGTCGCCGAGCAGCTGGTTGACGAAGACCGACTTGTCCTGCGTGTAGGTGACATGCATGCCCTCGGGCATGGTCTTGATGAAATTGTCCGACACTTCACGGACATGGATCAGGGTGTCGATGAGGTTGGCGCCGATGCGCTTCTTCACTTCGATGGCGATGGCCGGCTTGCCGTCGAGCCGGGTGACTGTCTCGGCGTCCTTGAAGGTCGAGCGGATGGTGGCGACGTCCTTGGCCTGGACCACGGCGTTCGGTGTGGCGACGACCGGCAGGTTGGCGACATCTTCCGGCGTCTCGATCAGCGACGGCACCTTGACCGCGTATTTGCCTTCCGAGCCCTCGAGATTACCGGCCGCGACAAGGCTGTTGGAGGAAGCGACGCCCTGAATCACCTGATCGAGCTGCAGCCCGTAGGAGGACAGCTTGACCGGGTCGATGACGACCTCGACGAGGTCGTCGCGCGCGCCCTGCAGCGAGCCTTCGAGCACGCCGGGCACTTCCTCGATACGGTCGCGCAGCTCGCGCGCGGCGGCCGTCAGCACGCGCTCCGGCACATCGCCGGAAAGCGTCACGACCAGGACCGGGAATTCCGAAACGTTGACCTCGTTGACCGTCGGCTCCTCGGCCGCCTGCGGCAGGTCGGCCTTGGCGTCCTGCACCTTGCTGCGCGTATCCTGCAGCGCCGTCGCGAGATCCGTCTGCGGCTGGAATTCGACCAGCACATAGCCGCCGCCCTGGAAGGCGGCCGAGCGCATCTCCTTCAGCCCCTTGAGGCTCTTGAGCTTGCTTTCCATTGGCCTCAGCAGCAGGCGCTCGGAATCCTCCGGCGAGATGCCCTGATAGATCAGGCTGACATACATCATCGGAATCGGAACGTCGGGCTCCGCTTCCTTCGGTGTCGACTGATAGGCGACCCAGCCCGCGACGAGCAGGAACAGCAGCGCCGATATTGTGAGGCGGGCATTGTTGATGGCGAGTCTGACGATATCCATGACTTCGGCCTGTTATGCTTCCAAGGCTGCGGACCGCCGTCGCGGGATTGGCCCGGCGACGGACGCGTCGTGCTTTACTGCGTGCCGGCGGCGGCTTCGCCGATCAGCTTGCTGATGGTCGCCTGATCGGCCTCGACGGGCTTCACCAAGTCGCCTTCCTTTACCAGCTCCTGGCCGGCGACGATGATGCGCGCATCTTCCGGAATGCCGCCCAGCACCAGGCCGTGCGGCGTGTCGTCGACGAGATCGATCGGGAAGAAGGCCACCTTGTCGTCCTTGCCCACGGCGCGGATGCCGAGGTCGCCCTTGTCGCCGAGCGTCACCACCGAACGCGGCAGCATGACCGCATTGGTCGGCTCGGCGCTGAGCGTGATCTCGGCCGTCATGCCGGCGGGGATGGAGCCGTCGCCATTGGGGATCGCCACCTCGACGCGGAAGGTGCGGGTCTGCGCCGAGGCATCGCGGCTGATGTAGCGAACCGTGCCGGTGACCTTCTGGTCGTTGACCAGACGCACATCGGCCTGGTCGCCGATCTTGACGTAGCGCAGGTCACGCTCGCTGATCTCGCCGCGCGCGATGACCGGATCAAGCTTCAGGATCGTCGCCACCTCGCCGCCCTGCATCACCGAGCTGCCGAGCTCCACCGGGATGCGGTCGATGACGCCGTCGAACGGCGCCTTCACCTCATTGCGGTCGAGCTCCGCCTGCGCGGCATCGAGCTGCGATTGCGCGAGCGTCAGGTTGGAACGGGCAGTGTCGAGCTGCAGCTTCGGCAGATTGCCGGTCTTGGCCAGCCGCTCGGCGGCGTCGAGCTCGGCCTTGCGCTGCACAAGCAGCTGCCTGGCGTTGTCGACATTGGAGATCTTCTCCTCGGCCGCGAGCATCAGCACGAGATCGCCTGTCTTGACATGGTCGCCCTGCTTGACCGGCAGCTTTTCGATGACGCCGGCGACGCGCGTCGCCAGCACGGCGCGCTTGTCGGCCTCGGTCAGGCCGGAGATGCGGATGGCGCGCGCGAAGGTCTTGCGCGGCGGCGTCACCACCGCCACGGTGCGCGACGCGGCCTTTGGCTCAGCCTCGGCTGTCTTCGCCTTGGCGGCCTCCGGCTGGCCGGCGCCGGCCTGTTTGTCGGTCGTAGCCGACTTGTCGGTAGTAACCGACTTGTCGGTGGTGACAGACTTGTCCGCGGCGCTGCCGACAGAGGAAAACTCGCCCGTTCCCATCCAGGCCGCGAAACCGATGAGCACGGCAACGGCTGCAAGCTTGTGAAACCTGATTTTCGGCATCGTCATTTTTCCGTAGCAGGACCTGGCTAGGTCGGCGCTTCCGACTTGGGCGCGCGGCCGATATGGGTGTGCGCGGGGCCTAGTTCAATTTGCCGTGATCGGCGGACGCCGCTTCTACCTGAAAGTTGCGGCGCAATATAGTCGGAAAAGTTGCCGGAACATTGCGGCGGGGAACGCTGTACCTCGACAAACACGGGCTTTTCTGCCAGCCGGCTGGCGCTTTTGCCGGCGCGCCGGCAGGTTTCCCCAAGGTTACTGGCAACAGCCGTCAGCATGATGCGAAAAATCGTCCACGGGCCGCGGCAGCCGTCCGGTCGGAGCGCGCTAGCGCCCCGCTATCCTCGGTTGAAGCTGTCAAGTGATGAGATTGAGCAGCCGGAAGATCCGCTCGAATGTCCTGCCGTAAGGCGGGCGCAGCAGGCCGCCCGCGCTGAGCTTCGACTGGATGAAGATCGGCTTTTCCTTGCTGAAGGTGCGGAATCCCCATTCGCCGTGATAGGCGCCGGTGCCGCTCTCGCCGACGCCGCCGAAGGGCTGCCGCTCCTGCACCAGATGCAGCATGCAGTCGTTGATCGTGACGCCGCCAGCCACCGTCTCGCGCATCACCCTTTGGCGGTTGGCGCTGTCGCTGCCGAACCAGTAGAGCGCCAGCGGACGCTCACCCCGGTTCACATGGTCGATGGCTTCGTCGACCGTGCCATATTCGACGATCGGCAGCACCGGCCCGAAAATCTCCTCGCGCATCAGCCGCAGATTGTCGCCGGCATTGCGCACCAGCACCGGCGCCATCTTGCGGTCGCTGACGCCGAGCGTCTCGTCGGCCGGGTTGATCTCGGTGATGTCGGCGCCGCTGTCGCGCGCCTCCGCGACCATGTCGCTCAGCCGCCGGTGATGCCGCTCGCTGACGATCGCCGTATAGTCGGGATTGTCGCCGAGGCGCGGATAGAGCTTGGCCATGGCGACAGCGAACTTGGCCGCGACCGCCGCGCCCTGGCCTCGCGGCACCATCAGATAGTCCGGCGCGATGCAGGTCTGTCCGGCGTTGAGCAGCTTGCCATAGGCGACGCTGGCGACCGCCGCGTCGAGGTCGCAGGACGGATCGAAGATTGCCGGCGACTTGCCGCCGAGTTCCAGCGTCACCGGCGTCAGGTTGGCGGCGGCGGCCAGCGCCACTTGGCGGCCGACGGCGGTCGAGCCGGTGAACAGGAGGTGGTCGAAAGGCAGCGACACGAATGCCTTGCCGACATCGGCGTCGCCCACCATCACGGCGACCTCGTCGGCGGCGAAATATTTCTCGACTAGGCTGGCGAGCAGGTCCGAAAACTTCGGCGTCAGCTCAGACGGCTTGATCATGACGCGATTGCCGGCCGCGAGCGCCGCGGTCGCCGGCGCGACGGCGAGCTGGAAAGGATAGTTCCAGGGCGAGACGATGCCGACGACGCCGAGCGGCTGCGGCAAAAGGCGGTTGCGCCCCGGCATAAACGGCAGGCTGGTGGCGACGCGGCGCTCGCGCATCCAGGCGCTGAGATGCGACAGCGCATGCCTAATGCCGGCGCGCACGACGAACAGTTCGGCAAGCCGCGTTTCCTCAGCCGAGCGGGCGGAGAAATCGCTGTCGATCGCCGCGCAGATCTCGGCTTCGTGCTTTTCGGTGAGCGCCAGCAGGCGGTTCAGCCGGTCCTTGCGCACATCCAGCGTCGGGAACGGCTCCTTCTCGAAGGCCCGGCATTGCGCTTCAAACCGGACGCCAAGAGCGTTCTGCCTCGTTTGCAGCATCGCAACCTCCCCTTTACGTTCAGGTAAGACTACATCGCGCCGCGGGCATGATCCAGCGCCCCGCCGGTTCCGTTGCGGAAGATGCTGACAGCCGGGACGGACTTGCTGACAGGCATGGATGACCTTAAGCCCGACGCCGCGCCGACTCCGGCTTGATATGCGCGGCGAGGAACTCCTTCACCCGGCGCCCCGGCGCCGGGCCGCGCAACGGCTTGAAGCCGTCGTCAAGCTCGCCTGAAAGATCGAGTGTCGGCCGCTGACCGACGGCGTCGTAATTCTCTTCCAGCCAGTCGCTGGCAGCACTTCGGCCGAGGTCGCGCAGATAGGCGATGAAGGCCCATTCGGCATTGACCTTGGACGAGGCCGAGAGGTCCTTGAAAGCCTCGTCGGCATCGATGCGGTGCATACGGATGTCGCGATATTCGCCATGCGGCAGGCGTCCGGCCGCGATCAGCTCCTTGACGAAGGCGATCGAACGGAATTCGCGCAGCAGGCCGGCGTTGAAGGTGATCTCGTCGATGCGGTTCTGGATCTCGTTGGCGCTTTTCGGCGTGCCTTCGCGCACCACGGGATTGATCTGCACCAGAAGCACATCCTCGGTTGCCGCCGCCTTGAAGAACGGAAAGAGCGCCGGATTGCCGCCATAGCCGCCATCCCAATAGGGAACGCCCTTGATCTCCACGGCGCGGAACAATTGCGGCAAGCAGGCCGACGCCATCACCGTGTCGAGGTCGATCTCGCCGTCGGAGAAAACGCGCAGCTGTCCGGTCTCGACATTGGTCGCCGAGATGAACAGCTCCATCGACTTGCAGGCGCGCACATTGCCGAAGTCGATCTCCTTCTCCACCACATCGCGCAGTGGATTGAGGCCGAGCGGATTGGCGACATAGGGCGAGAACACCCGCGACATCGTGTCGAAGAAAAGATAGCCCGGCGTGTTCTCGATCGACCAGTTGCCCCACGCGACGTCCCACGGCATGCGCTGCACCGGGCTGAAACGGCCCTTCGAGGCCACCGCCCGCCAGAAATCGTCGAGCTTCTTTCGCGCGCCTTCCACGCCGCCCCGGACAAAACCGTCGGCCAGCGCCACCGCGTTCATAGCGCCGGCGCTGGTGCCGGACACCGCCGCGATCTCCAGCCGCCCATCCTCCAGCAGCCGGTCGAGCACACCCCAGGAAAAGGCCCCATGCGAGCCGCCGCCCTGCAGCGCGATGTTGATCTTCTTCTTTTCCTCCGCCTTGCCGTTCTTCGCCATGGCGTTCCTTGTCTTGATGCGCTGGCCTGCCCCTGCGTCATGTTGCAAGGGCGGCTTCTGCCTGCCCATGTTGCAGTGCAACATATAAGGACGAACCAAGGCAAGAACACGAACACACAAGCGTGATCGGATGAAATTTTGGTCGCGAGACGCTCTTTTCCTCGCCCCACGAAAGTGCAGGGCTGTCCGGGGAAAGTTAGACATAGTCGAGGCTCATCTGATCGGGAGAGCAGCGGGGGTACCTTCGACTTGGATTGACGGGCGGCGGTTTGTCGATGGCGGCGATGTGGCGCCGCTCGAACA
>NZ_RZSA01001670.1:0-637 GCF_003998075.1 Mesorhizobium sp. M2A.F.Ca.ET.037.01.1.1
CTGTCCGGTTCGTCGGCACGCGTTCTTCTGGGGGCTTCAACTGCGCCCTAAAGCCCGCGGCGGTGGCTGGAGCGACCCTGAATGGGTTTGCAATTGTCGCCCGGGCAAGGTGCGGCAGAAGCGATGAAGGCAGCGAGCCCACGAATGCCGAGGGGGTGTGAAAAGTAAACTCGCCTGTCCCCCTCAATGCATCCCTTTCAGCCTTCCAGACGATCCAGTTCTTGCGCTGCCGCTCGACGCTTGCGTTGGTGGACACCCCGCCATGCAGTTGGTGAAATGTAGCCTCTCCCAGAGTGAGGATGAGCTGTGCTTGCGACAGCTTCATCGCACGTTCGAGCGTGTCGAGGTTGACCAGGCCGCCGCCCGGACAGCTGAAGCGCTCGTCCATGCCGTCGATCGCCTGCCAACCCTCCCGGCTCATGAAGAGGACATTCGCTTCGTGTATCGGTGAGAACCACGGATCGACCGACGACTCATCCATCGTCCCGATCTCGAACAACCGATACCCATCTTCCGGCCATAGGATGGATTGCAAAAGCGAATCCTCGATGGCCTTTGTATAACCATTCGCAGGCGCATTGGCTTGGATATCGCTTCCAAGATACCAGCCAGGCGCAGCCACTACTGCCATCGGTGC
>NZ_RZSA01001671.1:0-634 GCF_003998075.1 Mesorhizobium sp. M2A.F.Ca.ET.037.01.1.1
GTTCGGCGCTGGGCGAGGCGACGGTGACGTATACGTATGGGAGGTAGCTACAGTTGATCTCCCGGCGACCTTCGCCTTCGTCATCCTAGGGCGAAGCAAGGAGCGAAGCGACGCGCGCAGACCCTAGGATCCATGCCGTTACGCTAAGGCGTTGAAACGGTTAAGAATTCTGCTCCGTTGCGCCCTTCGGCGCGCGTCACGGCATGGATCCTCGGGTCTAGCCCGAGGATGACGAATGTCGGCGGGGTTACTCCGCCGCTTCCAACTTGTCCTGCGTCTTCGTCTCGAAGTCGCTGGCGTCGTGGCGCTCGCGCAGCTGGAAGGCCGGATCGCCGGACATGCGGTTGACCATGCGGCCGCGTGTCACGGCCGGCCGCGCGTCGATCGCGTCGGCCCAGCGCTGCACGTTCTTGTATTCATGCACCGACAGGAACTGCGCGGCGTCATTGTAGCTGCGGCCCTTGGCGAGCCCGCCATACCATGGCCACACCGCCATGTCGGCGATCGTGTAGTCCGGGCCTGCGAGATATTCGCTCTCCGCCAGCCGGCGGTCGAGCACGTCCATCTGCCGCTTGGTCTCCATGGCGAAGCGGTCGATGGCGTATTCGATCTTTTGCGGCGCATAGGCGTAGAA
>NZ_RZSA01001672.1:0-634 GCF_003998075.1 Mesorhizobium sp. M2A.F.Ca.ET.037.01.1.1
TTGGCCGTGAGGTGCTGGAGGCACAAATCCAACGGCAGCAGTGGCTGAGTGCGCAAGGGCTCGCGAACGAAGAGCAGGGCCTGGTCGTCTACCGCGCTGGCATGATTTCGATGCTGCGTCAGCGTGAGCTGAACCGTGTAGCCGGCCAACTATCGGAGGAGCTTGGCCTGTCGTATGCCGAAGCTCGGAGTGGAGATCAAATTGAGGGTATGCTGCGAAGTTCCGTCGAACTTGCGAGCGGCAAATACGCTGTTATCCAGAAGTCGCGCGAGTTCACTCTCGTTCCATGGCGGCCCGTGCTTGACCGTCACGTCGGTAAGGCGGTCTCCGGCACTATGCAGCGCGAGAGCGTCTCCTTTACGATCTGGCATCAAAGGAGCGGACCCAGCGTTTCGTAAGTCTCGGCGAATGGTCCGGAGGTGTTCAGAATAATTGACGATCGGGAGTGGCTTTCGGCGTCGATGTTAACACCGTATGATGCTGGTGCCCGTGTATCGTCGACCTAATGATCCCATCCCTCCTGTATCGCTTCCGTTGGCTGAGCGCCGACAAAATCGACCGTGAACTCGCGGCGTTGGCGGATAGCTATCTATACGCGTCGCCGTTCTCAGCCATGAACGATCCGATGGAAGCG
>NZ_RZSA01001673.1:0-632 GCF_003998075.1 Mesorhizobium sp. M2A.F.Ca.ET.037.01.1.1
GCCATATCAGATAGAGCGAGCCCGCTATCTTCATGGCGAGCTGCAGGGAGGGCACCGCGGCGAGCAGGCCGGCAAGGCCGGCCGCGCCGGCGGCCGCCACGGTCGCCAGCCCCGCCGCGCTGCCGGCCATCAGCGGCACCGAACGGCGAAAGCCGAATTGCGCGCCGGAGGCGGTCGACAATGTCGTGGCGATGCCGGGCGTCGAGGTCGAGATCAGCGCGAACAGGACCAGCGGGATGATGGTTTCGGACATGCGGGCTTCCCAGTCGAGGAGCCGGCATGCTTATGCGCTTGGCGGCATCAGTAAATGCAATGTTTGACATGGTTTGCATTATAGAATATAATGGAAGCCATGATCCGCGATCTCGACACGAGCCTCATCCGCACCTTCGTCATGACGGCCGACAAGGCCAGCATGACGGCGGCGGCCAATGCGCTCCACCTGACGCAAGGCGCCGTCAGCCAGCAGGTCAAACGGCTGGAAGATGTGCTGGGGCAACGCCTGTTCGAGCGCGACCGCCGCGGTCTGAAGCTGACCCGTTCCGGCGAGCGGCTGCTCGACAAGGCCAGGCGCCTGCTGCAGCTCAATGACGAGATCCTCGCCGAAATCAGGGGCGGGGCGGTTGCCGGAC
>NZ_RZSA01001674.1:0-631 GCF_003998075.1 Mesorhizobium sp. M2A.F.Ca.ET.037.01.1.1
GCCCGTAGCAGATCGGCCCGGAAAGCGCCGGCGCCAATCCCGGCCCGATCTGCTACGGGCGCGGCGGCGTCGAGCCAACCATCACCGACGCCAATCTGGTGCTGGGACGCCTGGCGCCGAAGAAGTTGCTGGCGGTCGACAATCCGGTCACCGTCGAGCGTGTCACCGGCATTTTCGAGGACAAGATCGGCAAGCACACCGGGCTCTCCGGCGTAGAAGCGGCCGGCGCGGTGCTTCGGCTCGGCAACATGAAGATGGCCGGCGCCATACGCATGGTCTCGGTGTCGCGCGGCCATGATCCACGCGATTTCGCGCTGTTCGCCTTTGGCGGCGCCGGCCCGCTGCATGCGACGGCGCTTGCCCGCGAGCTCGGCCTGCCGCGCGTGCTGGTGCCGGCACGGCCGGGGATCACCAATGCGCTCGGCTGCGTCGTCGCGGACCTGCGGCACGACTTCGTCAACACGATCAACCAACCCGTGGCGAGCCTCGACGAAGCTGCGCTTCGCGGGGTATTGGAACGGCACCGTAACGAAGGCGAGGCGCTGATCGCCAAGGAAGCGGTGAAGCCGGACGCGATCCGCGTCACGCATTCCGCCGACATGCAGTTCGTCGGCCAGACGCATATCATCAA
>NZ_RZSA01001675.1:0-630 GCF_003998075.1 Mesorhizobium sp. M2A.F.Ca.ET.037.01.1.1
GCCCAGGATCCATCAAACAGGCGGGATCCATCAAGCAGGCGGCGGTCTATACGACCGCGGGCGTCGCCATGCCGGTCACCGGCCAGTCGGCAAAAATCGCCCCGATGCCCGGTGTCCAGCAGGTTGCTTACGTGGCGCCGGACAACCCCGCTCTGCTGGCGGCGCCTGGCCAGCCCGAACAGCACGCCAGCGGCCCGCGCGGCGAGATCGAGCGGCTGATCGAGAAATATTCGGCGCTCTATGAAGTGCCGGTCGAGCTGGTGCGCCATGTCGTCAACCGCGAGAGCACCTTCAACCCGAAAGCCTATAATCACGGCCATTGGGGACTGATGCAGATCAAGCACGCGACGGCGCGCGGCATGGGCTATGACGGCCCGGCGACCGGCCTGTTCGACGCCGAGACCAATCTCAAATATGCCGTGAAATATCTGCGTGGCGCCTGGCTGGTCTCGGGCGGCAACGCCAAGCGCGCCGACACGCTCTACCAGAGCGGCTATTATTACGACGCCAAGCGCAGGGGCCTGCTCGAGGCGACGGGACTTGGCGTCGACCGCAAGCGGCATCGCCTGCCGCCCGACGCCTGAGCGGACGGTCCGCGCGGCGTCTCGAGACAGCGCCATGCATGAGAAC
>NZ_RZSA01001676.1:0-629 GCF_003998075.1 Mesorhizobium sp. M2A.F.Ca.ET.037.01.1.1
CGTCCGCCTTGGCCACCGGCTCCGATTTCGGCGTGAGCTTGGTGACCGTTTCCGGCGGCCGCGTCTTGACCAGCGTCGGTCTTTCCAGCGCGCGGATCAGGTCGGCGATCGTCGGATTGAGCTCTTTGCGGCGCGCAATGGCGCGCGCATGCGGCAGCCCGTGCCGGCCGATCAGCGCGATGAGGTCGATGTCGCTCAGCGCATTGGAGCGGGTGAGCAGGGGCGCCGCAATCTCGACCGGCTCCTCGGCCAGCCGCCGCACCAATGCGGTCGGCGCGTATTCGCATTCGGAAAGGGCGGCGGCGACATAGCGGCGCGATTCGACCGACACCTCGTCGAACAGCGGCAGCGTCAGGTCCTCGAGCTGGGCGATCTCGCGTCGTGAAGGGCGCGTCAGCGAGCAGAAGGCCGAGACCGCGGCGCGGAACAGCCTTTCGGCCTTTCCCGCTTCGGTCCGGATAGCGATTTGCCTGAAATCCGAAGATGACACGGAGGATACGCCCGACACTCGACACAACTCCTGAACCCACGCAATCCGGCCGGGCCGGTTCGCATCTTCAGGAAAACAAACATCAAATTAGCCGCGATCCGTTAGCGCTCCGTTAACCCTCTACGCCCCTTAATCAACT
>NZ_RZSA01001677.1:0-627 GCF_003998075.1 Mesorhizobium sp. M2A.F.Ca.ET.037.01.1.1
TCGCAGGGCGGCTCGTCCAGCCTGCCGGTGTCGATCGACGTGAGGCAGATCGACCTGCCGGAGATCGCGCTCGGACAGGAGCTTGCCGGCAGCGGCATCGCCGAACTGGCCGCCAAAGGCTCGCTCAGGGCCGATCCCTCGCCGCTGGCGATCGAGAGCGTGCTCAATGTCTCCCGCCATGACGGCAAACAAGGCAATGTCGACGCCAAGATCCATTTCGCGCCGGCCGACAACAAGCTCGACCTCGATCTCAAGGCGTCGGAGCCGGCCGGCGGCATCATCGCCAATCTGCTCAAGCTGCCGGATGCGCCGCCCGTCAACATCGTCGTTTCCGGCAGCGGGCCCTTGGCCAATTGGAGCGGTGTCGGCACCTTCATGGTCGATGGCCAGATCATCAGCCAACTGACCGGCCGGCACCAGCTCACCGACAAGGGCCACCGCATCGAGGCCAAGGGCGACGGCCAGTTCGAAGCGTTCCTGCCGGAGAAGATAAAGTCGCTGTTTGCCGGCAAGACGAGCTTCGACGTCGCCGGCACGGCGACCACGGCGGGTGGGATCGATATCGAGCAGGCCATCATCGAGAGCGACTCCGTGCATGGCACCGCAACCGGCAACGTCGATCCGAAG
>NZ_RZSA01001678.1:0-626 GCF_003998075.1 Mesorhizobium sp. M2A.F.Ca.ET.037.01.1.1
CGCTTTCCCCAGGCGAAGATCGTCGTGTCCGGCGGCAATGGCTCGCTTTTCCTCGACGGCGAGGGCGACGCCGACACGGCGCCGCGCCTGCTTGGCGCGCTTGGCGTCTCCGCCGATCGCCTGATCCTCGAGGACAAATCGCGCAACACCTATGAGAATGCGGTCTTCTCGCGGAAACTGGTCGAGCCGAAGCCTGGCGAGACGTGGCTGCTGGTCACCTCGGCCTTCCACATGCCGCGCGCCAAGGCGCTGTTCGACAAGGCGGGCTTTGCGACCATTCCGTGGCCCGTCGACTATCGCACCTCGGGCAAGGAAGGCGTCGGCTTCTACCGCGACAATCCCGTTGATTCGGTGCAGGCAACCACCATTGCGGTGCGCGAATGGATCGGGCTT
Organism: Mesorhizobium sp. M2A.F.Ca.ET.037.01.1.1; assembly: GCF_003998075.1. Taxonomy (NCBI): domain Bacteria; kingdom Pseudomonadati; phylum Pseudomonadota; class Alphaproteobacteria; order Hyphomicrobiales; family Phyllobacteriaceae; genus Mesorhizobium; species Mesorhizobium sp. M2A.F.Ca.ET.037.01.1.1. The sequence continues at coordinate 394 of NZ_RZSA01001678.1, forward strand.
TTTGCCTACCGGCTGTCCGGCAGGATCGATCAGCTCTTTCCCGGACCGGGCGGCTGACCGAGCACTGCCTGCCGCGCCGCCGAGAAGAACTGGCGGCGCACCAGCACCGCCAGAAGCACCAGCGTCGACATCACGAACACGACCGGGTCGACGAACCAGCCTAGATAGCCGATCGAGAAGAAGACGGCGCGCAGCCCGGCGTTGAAGTGCTTGCCGGCGAGCACGTTCATGCG
>NZ_RZSA01001679.1:0-625 GCF_003998075.1 Mesorhizobium sp. M2A.F.Ca.ET.037.01.1.1
CCCCACCACAGCCGGGGCACAGAACATTCCAGGAAATGTCGAAGATGCCTACCCGCGCGGCGTGGAGAAAGGCGCCTATGGCGCGCTCCTCGTCGAGGCCATGCTTGCTGGCGAAGGCGAGCACATTGATGCGGCAAAGTTCGCGGTCCTCGCCCTCGGCAATGGCTCGCTTGATCGCGTCAACAGCCGGGGGATCGACATCGGCCGTTTGCCGCAGAAGCGAGAACAGATCCTGAGCTTCGTTCATCGTGCAGGCTCCGTAAAATCCGCCCCGAGGCGTATTAACTGGACCGCGCTTTGGTCCGAATGCTCCATTTTACGTCTAAATTGACCCTACGGCCATTCGAATAGAACAAAGCCTGATGACGGTTCAATTCCACTCGGCAGATTTTCACCGGCTGCAAGCGGCACTATGATGGTCCATGGGCATTCATCTTGGGCTCTCTCTCATGCCGAAATCCGACAATCCGCCGCTTCCAGGGGCCCTTCGCCTTTTCTCCGCGGCTGTCATCGTCGTCCTGATCGTGGGCGCCGGCCTGTTTTTCGCGCCCACGCTGGTCAAGCCGCGCTGGCCGTGGCCCGTCACGCCGTTCAGCGCCCGCTTCCTCGGCGGCTTCTACACCGC
>NZ_RZSA01000167.1:0-8891 GCF_003998075.1 Mesorhizobium sp. M2A.F.Ca.ET.037.01.1.1
GTGCTGGATCGCCTCGGTGATCTTCGGCCGGCAGTGGCCGGCGTTCACGCACCACAGGCCAGCGGTGCCGTCGAGCACCTTGCGGCCGTCGCTGGTGGTGTAATGCATGTCCTTGGCGGACACGAACATGCGCGGCGCCTGCTTGAACTGCCGGTTTGCCGTGAACGGCATCCAGAATGCGCTGAGATCGTTCGGCGTGACTTTCAGCCGGTTGGACATGACCAGGACTTCCCCTTGTAACCTGTTTCGGTGCGGCCAACGCTTGGTCTTTGCTGCGTTTTCATGCTACGCAAATTTTTGACCGGTTGGACAAACGTTAGCGCCGCCTGTCGGCGGTCAAGGGATTACTAGCGGAAATGCGGCATAAAAAGCGCGCTCCACAGCCCAAGGAAAAACTGGTCCAGAGAATTGGTCCAGATGGGCGCCGCGGCGGATTGCAAGGATGACGGACACGATGGAAGGCTCCGCTCCCCGCCGCACCCGCATCCAGCAGGAAAAGCGCGAGCTGATCCTGGAAGCGGCGCTCGAAGTCTTCTCCGCCAACGGTTTTCGCGGCTCGACCATCGACCAGATCGCTGAAGCCGCCGGAATGTCGAAGCCCAACCTTCTCTATTACTTTCGCCGCAAGGAAGACATTCACGGGACATTGATGCAGCGCTTGCTCGACACCTGGCTGGCGCCGCTGCGCGAGCTGGACGACATCGGCGACCCGCTGACGGAACTCAGGAGCTATATCCGCAGGAAGCTGGAGATGGCACGCGACTTCCCGCGTGAAAGCCGGCTCTTCGCCAACGAGATCCTGCAGGGTGCGCCACGCATCAAGCCGATGCTGGAGGGCGAGTTGAAGACGCTGGTCGACGAGAAAGCCGCCGTCATCAAAGGCTGGATGCGCGCCGGAAAAATCGCCCGCACCGATCCCTGGCACCTGATCTTCTCGATCTGGGCGACGACGCAGCATTATGCCGATTTCGATGTCCAGGTCCGCGCCGTGCTCGGCGCCGATCGCGGCGGCGACGGCCGCTTCGAGGACGCGGCGCGGTTTCTGGAGCAGCTGTTCCTGGATGGGTTGAAGCCGAAGGGCTAGCGTCGACAAGATGGCTTAGCGGGTGCGACCCGTCTCCGTCATCTGCTTGTTGCCGACCTTGGAGACTGGCGAGGCGTCGTCACTTCGTCATCCACGGGCGAAGCGGACGCGGAGACCCGAGGATCCATTCCGTTATCTTGATCGAAGGGCGCAGCGGAGCAGAATTCTGCACCGCAGAAGCGCATTGAAGTCACGGAATGGATCCTCGGGTCTGCGCTGCGTCGCTACGCTCCTTGCTCCGCCCGTGGATGACGAAGTGATGGGCTTGCCGCTGCCTTTCTCGGACGGCTCCGCCTTCCAGCAATCGACCTCACGCGCTGCGCCGCTCGGTCGGAAGCTCCTCGAGCAGCTTCCGCAACTTCGCTACCGAGTTCTGCTCGGCAAGCGGCGTATAGACGATCAGCCTCATATCCGAACCGTCGTCGATCGAGAGGCTCATATGCTCGAACGTCATCGCGCCGGCGATCGGATGCCGCAGGTGCTTCAGGCCGGAAAGCCTGTGCACGACATCGCGCTGCGGCCACCATTCGCGGAACTCCGGACTTGAGCGCATCATCAGCGCGATCAGCCGCTCGAAATCCGGATCGCCGGTGTATTTCGCGCTCTCGGCGCGGAACGCGGCAAGGGTCGCGCGCGCCAGCTGCTCCCAGTCCACCAAAAGGTGCCGCCGGTGCGGATCGGTGAAGACGCCGTGGAGGATGTTGCGGGCATCGCCCTCCAGCTGGCCGTAATCGCCGAAAATGGCGACCGCCGCGTCATTCCAGGCCAGCACGTCCCAGCGCGGGCCGACGACATAGGCGGGCTGCAGCACCAGGCTCTGCAGCATGTGCAGCAAGGGTCCTTCGACCTTGCTCTGCACGATGCGCCGCCACTCCGGCTGCTGGCGCCCGGCGAGCGTGAACAGATGGCGCTGCTCGGCGCCGTCGAGCCGCAGCGCCTGGCAAAGCGCCGACAGCACCTCGACCGAGGGCCGCACGTCCCTGCCCTGCTCCAGCCAGGTGTACCAGGTCGTGCCGACGCCGGCGATCATCGCCACTTCCTCGCGCCTTAAGCCCGGCGTGCGCCGCCGCGCGCCGCAAGCGATGCCGGCGGCATCAGGCGAAAGCCGTTCGCGCCGCGAACGCAGGAAGGCGCCGAGCTCGCGCCGGCGGTGATCTTCGGGGGAATGAGCGACGGCATCCATGCGCGTATTATAGCAGTACTGATACCAGGATAAAGTTTGAACTGTTTGGGATGCGCGCGGTGTCCCATCTTTCCGTTCAGAGCAGCGCAAGGAGGCTCTGGACATGGAACTCAAGGACAAAACCATTCTCGTCACCGGCTCGACCGACGGCGTCGGCCGTGTGGTCGCCGAAAGGCTCGGCGCCGCCGGAGCCCGCGTGCTGGTGCATGGCCGCGACACAGGTCGCGGCAAGGCGACGGTCGCCGCGATCGAGGTCAAGGGCGGCAAGGCGGAATTCCTCGCCGCCGACCTCGCTTCGCTTGCCGAAGTACGCCGCCTCGCCGAAGCCGTGCGCGCAAGGACCGACAGGCTGGACATCCTGATCAACAATGCCGGTGTCGGCACCGGCGGCCAAGGCGCCAAGCGGCAGGTCAGCGCCGACGGCTACGAGCTGCGCTTCGCCGTCAACTATCTCGCCGGCTTCCTGCTGACGTCCGAGCTCTTGCCGCTTCTCAAGGCAAGCGCGCCGGCGCGCATCGTCAATGTCGCCTCGGCCGGCCAGCAGGCGATCGATTTCGTCGACGTCATGCTGACGCATGGCTATAGCGGCGTGCGCGCCTACTGCCAGAGCAAGCTGGCGCAGATCCTGTTCACCGTCGATCTGGCTCAGCAGCTCGAGGGCACCGGCATCACCGTCAACGCCTTACATCCGGCAAGCTACATGGACACGACTATGGTCCGGCAGGCGGGCGTCACGCCATGGAGCTCGGTCGAAACCGGCGCCGACGCCATCCTCAACCTCGCGACGTCGCCGGCGCTCGAAGGGCGCAGCGGTCGCTATTTCGACGGCCAGCGGGAATCGCGCGCCGATGCGCAGGCTTATGACGAAAAGGCGCGCCGCCGGCTGCGGGCGCTGAGCCTAGAATTGACCGGACAATCTTCTGCAACATCCAAGGAACAACACCCATGAGCGAGACCATCGAACATTGCGTCATCATAGGCGGCTCATCCGGCATCGGCCTCGCGACGGCCAAAAAGCTGGTCAGCCCCGCCATGAAAGTCACGATCACCGGCCGCAATGAGGAAAAACTCAAGGCTGCGTGGAAGAGCCTGGGCGGCTCAGCCGACAAGGCTGCGTTCGATGCCGGCAATCCTGATGAGGTGCAGCGGTTTTTCAAAGACCTAGGGCCGTTCGATCACCTGGTTCTCGCCGCGAGCGGCGGCAAGGGGCTGGGACCGTTCGCGACGCTCGACCTCGCCGATATCGGCAGCGGCGTCGACGAAAAGATCCGGCCGCAATTGTCCTGTCTGCAGGCAGCCCTGCCGACGCTGAACAAGACCGGATCGGTCACCTTCATCTCGGCTGTCTCGGCGCAGATCGCGGCGCCGGGCGTCGCCGGCATCGGCGCCATCAACGGCATGCTCTTGACCGTCGCGCCGATCCTCGCTGTCGAGCTGAAGCCGCTGCGCGTCAACGTCGTGGCCCCCGGCGTCATCGACACCCCATGGTGGGACTTTCTGCCGGACGATCAGCGGCAAGCGGTGTTTGCCGAATATGCCGGCAAGACGCCGGTCGGCCGCATCGGCCGCGCCGAGGATGTCGCCGAGGCGATTGCCTTCCTGGTCTCCAACGGCTTCATGACCGGCCAGGTGCTGACCTGCGACGGCGGCTTGAGGTTCGCGGCCTAGAGGATGCGCGCGGACTCCCATCCGCGCGCCCTAGGATCAGGCAGCCTTGGCAGCCGGCATCGGATGGATGGCGTGGAAGGGAATGCACAACCGGTTCCACGTGTTGATCATGCCTAGTGCGACCGAGAGCTTGACCAGTTCCTCTTCCGAGAAATGCTCGAGCGTGCTGGCGTAGAGCTCGTCCGACACGCCATTGTCGGCGATCAGCGTCACGGCCTCGGTCCATGCGAGAGCGGCACGCTCGCGCTCGGAAAACAGCGGCGATTCCTTCCAGGCGGCGACGAGATAGAGCCGGGTTTCGGTCTCGCCGTCGCGCCTCGCCTCGCGGCTGTGCATCTCGACGCAGTATGAGCAGCCATTGATCTGCGAAGCGCGGAGCTTGACCAGGTGCAACAGGCTCACTTCCAGCCCGCATTCGTCGACGGCCTTGTTGAGCGCCGACACCGCCTTCATGATCTCGGGGGCCTTGGCAAAGAACTGCAATCTCTGTTTCATCGTCTTTCCTTCCAGTTTTTTGGGTGGGGTTAGGGGTTTAAGTCTGCTTGGATGAAGCGGATTTCTGCGGCCGCTGGTGGCGCTCGACGAAGGCGCAGCTCGCGGCATAGGAGCGCGGGTCGCCTTCGGCCGCGTACTCCGCCACGAGATCGGACAGCTTTACGTCGGCAAGCGCCGCCCGATAGGCGCGCTCGGCCCTGAGCATCGCGGCGTTGATGCCGCAGGGCTTCACATAGGCCGAGGCGTCGATCTTGACCGGGCCGCGCTGGCGGATTTCGCCGCAGCGGAAGGCAGGCTCCCTGCCCTCGACCGCCAGCACGATATCGAGCAGCGTGATACGTTCCGCCGCCCGCGCCAGCCTGTAGCCGCCCGCCGGCCCCGGCACCGATTCAAGGATGCGCGCCGCCGTGAGCTGGTTGAGATGCTTCAACAGATAGCTCGGCGACAGCCCGAAACACTCCGCCAGCGCCGCGCCCGGCATGGTGCTGTTGCCGTCCACACTGGCCAGCGTCGCCGCGCAGTGGATGGCCGCCTCAACGCCATCGCCCAGTTTCATCGTGCCGATCTCCAATTCGTGGATATAACTTATCGTGGATAATTTTTATCTGCAATAGGAAAATGCAAATTGCTCTGCCATTCATCAAGGCAATGTGAGAGAACGGCGCTTCGCAGGACCTGGGTTCCTCGCACCCCGCAAAGCGGGGGAGAGGTGGCCCGGCGAAGCCAGGACGGAGAGGGGGACCACCCTCTGCGAAGCCAGAAACCGGTCAAGGACGAGGCGCAGGGAAAAAAGGCAATCAAGGCCGTCGGCGGTCCAGCCGCCGCGAAGGGCCCTCTCCGTCCCGGCTTCGCCGGGCCACCTCTCCCCACTGTCGTGGCGCGAGGAACCCGAGCTTATTCCGCCGCTACCTTGGCCATCGGATTGTTCGGATGCGTCGTCCAGTTGGCGTAGATCGGCGACACCGGCTTGCCAGTGCGTTGATCCACGACGCCGGCAGCCAGCGGCTCCATGGTGATGCAGCCTTCGACCGGGCAGACATTGACGCACAGATTGCAGCCGACGCATTCAGCCTCGATAACCTCGAAATGCCTCACACCATCCACCATGTTGGTGATCGCCTGGTGCGAGGTGTCCTCGCAGGCGATGTGGCAGCGGCCGCATTTGATGCAGGCGTCCTGGTCGATATGCGCCTTGGCGACATAGTTGAGGTTGAGATACTGCCAGTCGGTGACGTTGGGCGTGGCGCGGCCGATGATATCGGAGAGCGAGGCGTGGCCCTTCTCGTCCATCCAGTTTTCCAGGCCGGCGATCATCTCCTGCACGATCTTGAAGCCGTAGGTCATCGCCGCCGTGCAGACCTGCACATTGCCGGCGCCGAGCGCCATGAACTCGGCGGCGTCGCGCCAGGTGGTGATGCCGCCGATGCCCGAGATCGGCAGGCCGCGGGTTTCGGGATCGCGCGCGATCTCGGCCACCATATTCATGGCGATCGGCTTCACCGCCGGGCCGCAATAGCCGCCATGCGAGCCCTTGCCGTCGATGGTCGGCTGTGGCGCAAAGGAGTCGAGATCGACGCCGGTGATCGAGTTGATCGTATTGATCAGCGACACGGCGTCGGTGCCGCCGGCATGCGCGGCTCTCGCCGGCTTACGGATGTCGGTGATGTTGGGCGTCAGCTTGGTGATGACGGGCATGCGCGTGTACTGCTTGCACCAGCGCACCACCATCTCGATATATTCCGGCACCTGGCCGACCGCCGAGCCCATGCCGCGCTCGCTCATGCCGTGCGGGCAGCCGAAATTGAGCTCGATGCCGTCGGCGCCGGTCTCCTCGACCAAGGGCAGGATCGCTTTCCAGCTTTCCTCCACGCAAGGCACCATGATCGAGGCGATGAGCGCCCGGTCCGGCCAGTTTATCTTCACCTGCTTCATCTCGCGCAGGTTGGTCTGCAGGTCGCGGTCGGTGATCAACTCGATGTTGTTCAAGCCAAGCAGCCGGCGGTCGGCGCCCCAGATCGCGCCATAGCGCGGACCGTTGACATTGACGACCGGCGGCCCCTCTTCGCCGAGCGTCTTCCACACCACGCCGCCCCAGCCGGCCTTGAAGGCGCGCTCGACATTGTAGGCCTTGTCGGTGGGCGGCGCAGACGCCAGCCAGAACGGATTTGGCGACTTGATGCCGATGAAGTTGTTGCGGATGTCTGCCATGCTCATGCCCTCCCGTTAGAGGTCAGTGCCCGGTGGATGCTCTCGGCCGCGTCGCGCCCTTGCGCCACCGCCGATACGGTCAAATCGTCGCCGCCGAAGATGCAATCGCCGCCCGCCCAGACCTTTGCCAGCGACGTGCGTCCTTCGGCGTCGACCTTGATGCGGCCGCCTTCGAGCTCGATCGCCTCTGCGCTGCCGTTGAGATGCGCCGGCACAAAACTCTGGCCGATCGCCTTGAACACCTGGTCGGCGACGAGCGTGAGCCGCTCACCGGTGCCGACAAGCTTGTCGCCGCTCATAGCGGTGTATTCGAGCTCGATGGCCGAGACCTTGCCGTTCTCGCCAATGACGCGCTTGGGCTTCAGCCAGTGGCGGATGGTGACGCCGTTGGCGGCGGCCAGATCCTGCTCGAACTCCGAAGCGTTCATATGCTCCTGGCCGCGCCGGTAGCAGATCGTCACCTCTTCGGCGCCGAGCAGCTTCGACTGCACCGCGGCATCGACCGCCGTCATGCCGCCGCCGATGACGACCACGCGCCGGCCGACCGGCAGGCTGGAGAGGTCGCTCGCCTGGCGCAGTTCGGCGATGAACTCGACCGCGTTGGTGACGCCGTCGGCGTCTTCGCCCTCGGCGCGCAGCGCATTGACGCCGCCGAGCCCCATGCCGAGGAACACCGCATCATAGTTGCGCATCAGGTCGGCCAGTTGGAAGTCGCGGCCGAGCGCCTTGCCGTTCTGGATGTCGATGCCGCCGATCGCGGTGACATAGTCGACCTCAGCCTGGGCGAAATCGTCGACGCTCTTATAGGCGGCAATGCCATATTCATTGAGGCCGCCGGACTTCAGCCGTGCCTCCAGGATCGTCACCTCATGGCCATGGCGGGCAAGGCGATGCGCCGCCGCCAGCCCGGCCGGACCGGCGCCGACCACGGCGATGCTTTTCCCGGTCGGCTCGGCGCGCTTGTAGAACTGCTTGCCCTCGCTCATCGCGACATCGGTGGCGTAACGCTGCAGCCGGCCGATCTGCACCGGCTTGCCTTCGGCCACTTCGCGCACGCAGACCTCTTCGCACAGCGTCTCGGTCGGGCAGACGCGGGCGCACATGCCGCCAAGGATATTCTGGTCGAAGATCGTCTTGGCCGAGCCCAGCGGATTGCCGGTCGCGATCTGGCGAATGAACAGCGGGATGTCGATCGACGTCGGGCATGCATTCATGCAGGGCGCGTCGTAGCAGAAATAGCAGCGGTCGGATTCGACCAGCGCTTCGTGGTGATCGAGCGGCGGGTGCAGGTCGGAAAAATTGTCGGCATATTGCTCGGAAGACAGCCGGCCGCCGGCAATGCCCTCGATGAAATGACCAGTCGCCATTCCAGTTCCCCTTGTTGTCGTTTTGGGGAAGGCTAGCACGTTTTATTTTTTTATCAATTGGTCAATTTTCGGCCAAACCCCTGAAAAGGTTGAGTAAAAACATGACAAATTAAATCATGTTATAGCCGCCTCATTGATCTCTGCCGCGTCATGATTTGTGACCCGGTGGCCATGGATCGACCGGATCTCGTCCGCCACCAATTCCTGCAGCCGCCGCAGATTGCGGTCATGGATGCCGAAGGTCTCAAGATGGCTGACGGTGTTGTAGAGATATTCAGCACCCGAGCCGACATGGCCGCACGCGCGCGCCAGCACCCAAGCCACCTTCTCCAGCGGCTGCCCGAGCGACGTCCCCCTGCCCGTCACACCGACCCAGAAGCCCAGCGCCCGCACCCGACCTTGCGCCGTCCGCACCGGAACCCATCTGACGGAGGCGACGCTCTCGTGGTCGTCGATCTCGCGTCGCAGCAGCCTCTCGATCTGGGCGGTCTTGTCGTCGTCCGGCAGGCGGTAGATGACGCCGTCGCAACGTCCGCCGCGTTCAAGCGCCATCATCAGTCCGGGCTGCTCAGCGCTGCCTCTCCAGCGCACGAGATCCAGGCAGAAGGAGCGATGCCAGCCATGCGCCGAGGCGCGCTGCTGCTCGACCGACTCGAAGGCCGGTTTCCAGATCAGCGAGCCATAGGCGAACACCCAAAGCGGTCCCTCATCGGCTTCGTCGGCAAGACGCGTGGCGAGCGCGCCGAAATCGTCGTCGCTGAGCTGCGTCCACTCCCCGCTCGGACCGGGATCGATCTCCTCGCGATGGCAAAGAGGGGTTTGCCTTCCATGCGCCAGATGTCGCTCACGCCCGAGCTTGTGGCTCTTTGCCATCGCGAGGCTGTCT
>NZ_RZSA01001680.1:0-624 GCF_003998075.1 Mesorhizobium sp. M2A.F.Ca.ET.037.01.1.1
GCCACCGCCTTCGTCAACATCCGCAAGGCGGCCGAGGATGGCAAGAAGATCCCCGAAGGCTGGGCTCTGGATGCCAGCGGCAACCCGACCACCGATCCGGCGGCGGCGATGAAGGGCGCGATGCTTGCCTTCGGCGGTCAGCGCGGCGCCAACATCGCGCTGATGGTCGAGGTGCTGGCCGCCGGCATTTCCGGCGCCAACTGGTCCCTCGACGCGCCCTGGTTCACCGGCGGGCCGGACAGCCCCGGCACCGGCCTTTTCGTTCTCGCCATCGAGCCCAAGCTGCTCGATCCGGACTTCGAGCAGCGCATGAAGGACCAGCTCGACCGGCTGCGGCGGCGCTATGGCGTGCATATTCCTGGACGCTCGCGCGCCGAAGCCGCGGAGAAGGCAAAGGCGCGTGGCATCACCACGTCCAGGTCGGTCGTGCAGCGCATTTCGGAATTCGCCGAGCGTTACTCGGCCTGATTCCCTGCTGTTGAACCTTTTCCCGACTTGACGCGACACATTCGCGGCACCCGATGCCGCGAGCCGCCTGGTTGACTCCGTCCGGCTCGTGGCTGGCGGCGCCGCGCCGGGCGTTCAGGGCGAGGCGGGCGTGCTTGCTTTACGCCACCTTGATAC
>NZ_RZSA01001681.1:0-621 GCF_003998075.1 Mesorhizobium sp. M2A.F.Ca.ET.037.01.1.1
ATCCGGCATCGGGCGCGAGGGGTCCCCCCACGGACTCGAGGACTACCTTGAAATGAAATACCTCTGTATGGGCGGACCTCGCCCGAAATGATCAAGAAGTTCGAGAAGGCCCACAAGGTCAAGGTGACGATCACCGACTACGCGATTCCAACGACACGGCGCTGGCCAAGATCCGCCAGGGCGGCCATGGCTTCGACATCGTTGTCCCGTCGCAGAACTATCTGCCGATCTGGATCAGCGAGGGCCTTCTGCTTGAGACCCGGCCCGATCAGATGGAGAATTTCAAGAATGTAGCATCTGAAGCATAGGCTTGCGGATTGACAGCTAAAAATGCGTTCGATTGGTCGGCACGGAAATCCCAACTTGTGAGTCGAATGGGCGATGGCCTGTTGTACGAGCGGTAGCTCAGTCGTTCTTCTACCGGCCACGGCCGATCCCGGACAGGTCGATGCGAATGCCTGCCTTGTTGGGATCCTCCGACTCTGTGCGAGCCTGTACTGACGGCTCGGTCGCGGCCGCATCGCGCCTGTCATCATCTTCCTCTGCCGCCGGCGCGAGGGTGGCGTCGTCGAAGGCCTCGTGGACTGGGTTGCCGTACCATTTGGTGACAATGCGGTAGAC
>NZ_RZSA01001682.1:0-621 GCF_003998075.1 Mesorhizobium sp. M2A.F.Ca.ET.037.01.1.1
ATCTAACCCCCGTAGCGCTCGGGGCGGATGATCCCCGCCGGAACGCCGGCGCCGATCAAGGCGTCGGCGGCGGCCGAGACGAACGCATTCGAGCCGCAGACATAGGCGAGCCTTGGCGTCTTGGGCAGGCGCTCGACGGCCTGCGCCATCATGCGGGCGTCGACGCGCCGGGAATAATCGGAGGGCCGCCTCGCCGGTTCGCGGGTCAGCGTCAAAACCAGGTCGAATCCGTCGCGACGGTCGTCGAGGCCGATCAGCTCGTCGCGGAAGATTACCTCGTCCCAGACCCGCGCCGAAAACACCAGCGCGACGGGCACCGCCGTGTTGCGCAGCGTGCGATGACGCACCATCGCCATCAGCGGCACAACGCCCGAGCCGCCGCCGACCAGAAGGATCGGCCCGCCGTCGCTCTCCTCCCAGATGAAATGGCCGCCCAGCGGCCCGCGCAGCTCGATCTCGTCGCCGACGGCGGCCACGTCGTGAAAGAAGGGCGAGACCTCGCCGTCGTCCAGCCGCTCGATCGCCAGCTCGACGCCGCCGCCTGCTTCTGGCGCCGAGGCGATGGAATAGGAGCGGCGCGCCTGGTAGCCGTCCGGGGCCGTCAGCCTGATGTCGACATGC
>NZ_RZSA01001683.1:0-621 GCF_003998075.1 Mesorhizobium sp. M2A.F.Ca.ET.037.01.1.1
ATCCGGAGCACGTCGCAAAGCAGCAGCGTCGCGCGCTGCCTGGGCGGCAGCAGCTGGATCGCCGCGACAAAGGCGAGCCGTACCGCCTCGCGAGCCTCGTAGCGCGCTTCCGGGCCGGGCCCGTCGTCGGCAATGTCGGGCAGCTCCGCATCCGGATATGGATCCAGCCAGGCGAGCTCCGCGGTCGGGCCGCCGGTCGCGTCTCCTTCAGAGGGCGGCCGCCCGGGCTGCTCGAGAATGCGCCGCGCCGACGACCGTGCCTTGATTGCGTTGAGGCAGCTTTTGGTGGCGATCGCGTAGAGCCAGCCGCGCGCCGAGCCGCGCCCGTCGAATTGCGACCGCGCGCGCCAGGCCTTGAGGAACGTCTCCTGGACAAGATCGTCCGCCTCGTTGAGCGAGCCCATCATCCGGTAGCAATGCAGCTTGAGCCCCCGTCGGTGTGCGCCCCCCAGGCGTTCGAAGGCCAGCCGGTCGAGGACTGGCTGGCCTTGCCTACCTAAAGGCTCGATAGGGCCGGAGGCGTCAGTCATGGGAGGCCTGGGGCGCTGAATTCGGCCGCCATCCTGCTCGCCTCATGCCGCTGCCGCAAGGCCGCTGCCGCTCACGGTAAAGGAACTGCCC
>NZ_RZSA01001684.1:0-618 GCF_003998075.1 Mesorhizobium sp. M2A.F.Ca.ET.037.01.1.1
CTGTCGCCCGGTTCGATCCACATCGCCATTGCGGCGCTGCGCTTTCTCTACAAGGTGACGCTCGAAAGGGATTGGGCGCCTGAAGAGGTCCTGCCGCTTCCCAGAAGCCGCAGAAGCTGCCGATCATCCTCAGTGCCGAGGAAGTTCAGCGGTTCCTCGGCTGCGTCCTCGACGTCAAACACCACGCCATCCTGACCACTTGCTATGCCGCCGGCTTGCGCATCTCGGAAGCGGTGCAGCTGAAGCCCACAGGCATCGACAGCCAGAGAATGGTCATCCGCGTCGAGCAGGGCAAAGGCCAGAAGGACCGCTACGTGATGCTGTCGCCCAAGCTGCTGGAGATCCTGCGCAGCTATTGGAAGGTGCGCCGGCCAAAGGCGTGGCTCTTCCCCGGCGATCGTGGCGACCAGCCGATCACCAGGGATGCGGTGGGACACGCCTGCGCGAAAGCGCGCGACCGCTCCGGCTTGTCCAAACCGGTCACGCCCCACAGTTTGCGGCACGCCTTCGCCGTCCATCTGTTGGAGGCCGGCGCCGACGTGCGCACCATTCAACTGCTGCTCGGTCACCGCAGCCTCGCGACCACCGCCCATTACCTGCGGATTGCCACCAACAAAG
>NZ_RZSA01001685.1:0-616 GCF_003998075.1 Mesorhizobium sp. M2A.F.Ca.ET.037.01.1.1
GGTGAACAGCGGGTCGTGGTCCGGTCCCTCGCGGCCGTCGACCCGGTAAGCCGGCACGGCGCCGGCGGCTGCCTGGTGCGCCCATTCCTGCAATTCGGTCTTGGCGTCGCGCCGCGCCGCGCCGATCGCCTGCGAGCGCGGCTGCCAATAGCGATGGATGAACGCGCGGGCAGCCTCGAGGCCACCATCCAGGTAAAGGACCGCAATCAGCGATTCCAGCGCGTCGGCGCGCAGATTGGTGCGCTTGCGCCCGTCGAGATTGCGCACATCGGAGCCGGCGCGGATCAGCTCTGGCAAGCCGATCTCCTCGGCGATGTCGGAGAGCGCCTCGGCATTGACCAGCGCGTTGAGACGCAGCGACAGCTCGCCCTCGGCTGCATCTGGAAAGGCTGCAAGCAGCATGTCGGCGACGACAAGGCCGAGAACGCGGTCGCCCAGGAACTCGAAGCGTTCGTAGTCGACGCCGGCATGGGTCGAACGCGCGCTGGCATGGGTCAGCGCGCGCTGCAGACGCTGGCGATCGGCGAAGGCATGGCCGGTGCGCGGGGCAAGAGCCTCGGCGAGGGCATCGGCGGTCAAACGCTTGCTGGCCGCCCTCGCTCTAGTGGACGAAATG
>NZ_RZSA01001686.1:0-615 GCF_003998075.1 Mesorhizobium sp. M2A.F.Ca.ET.037.01.1.1
TACTTCCTCCTGCGCATGTGCGGAAGCACCGCCTGGGTCAGGATGAAAGCCGATCCGAGATTGGTGTTCATCACCTTCTGCCAGTCCTGAAGGGTGATCTCCGCGATCGGCTGATGCGGTCCTATCCCGACGCAGGATACCGCGATGTCGACGCCGCCGAGTTCCGCGACCGCCCATTCGATCAAGGCGTTCATGGCAGTCTCGTCGGTGCCGTCGCAGACGGAGGCCACCGCCTCGACGCCTAAGGATCGCGCCTCATCCGCCACGGCCTCGATCTTGGCCAGATCGCTGCCGCCGGTAATCACGATGTGCGCCCCCGCTCGAGCGAACGCCAGGGCGACGGCCTTGCCGATGTTCTGGCCGGCCGCGGTAATGACCGCCACCCGCCCCCTCAAGCCGGGAACTTCCATCTGCTCACCCGTAGTCCGCCTTGGTGCAACGCGATTTTGGCAAGCGAATACAGGTTTGCCGGCGGAACGCAAATCGCCGCGGGGCGATCGGTTCAGATGCCGGCCGTCGCCAGCAGGCTCTTCATCCTGGCGGAGGCAAGATCGGGATCGGCCAGCAGGCCTGCCTGGTCGGCTAGGCGGAACACGTCCGCATAGTGGCATATGC
>NZ_RZSA01001687.1:0-615 GCF_003998075.1 Mesorhizobium sp. M2A.F.Ca.ET.037.01.1.1
AGACAGAATCCGTGTTGATACAGATAATCTAGATGCGCTGGTCCGCGAATGTTCCCGGCTGCGTGCGACCTACGACATTGCTGGCATTACTGGCTTTTCGGGCGTCGACGAGTCAATCTATGCGACAGTTGGCAAGCTCTGCCGACATTTCGGTCTCCCCGGGCCGAACCCCGTATCTGTTGAACAATGCGGCGACAAGTTCGCTCAACGTCAGCTCCTTTCGGAGGCCGGGCTGCCAGTTCCTGCATATCGATTGGCAGCGGATGCGACGGACGTTGAGAGTTCTGCCGCGGAAATCGGCCTGCCGGTGATTGTTAAGCCGGCCATAGGCAGCGGCAGCTGCGGTGTCCGATTGTGCCGCAACGCCGAAGAGGTAGCGGAACATACGACCTATCTGTTGGGCGGGAAGCACATATGGCGGTCTTCGCCGAGGATCCTGATTGAAGAATTCGCCCAAGGCCGCTTTTATTACGCTGATCTAATGGGAAATGAGGTATTTGAGATTGTCGCCGGTGAGTTCGGCCCCCCACCGTACTTTGTCTTCCGTGAGTTGGCTTATCCTGCCCCGCTGACTGGCGACGAGCATGAGCGTATTGTCGATCTTTCGCTGAGGTG
>NZ_RZSA01001688.1:0-610 GCF_003998075.1 Mesorhizobium sp. M2A.F.Ca.ET.037.01.1.1
CTCTTGTCCCTCGTGGACGAGAAAGGTCAACCTGAGAGCAAAACCATGGCTACCTTTTCGCAGAAGCCTGCGGATGTGGTGAAGAAGTGGGTGCTGATCGACGCCGAAGGTCTCGTCGTCGGTCGTCTGGCCACCGTCATCGCCAACCATCTGCGCGGCAAGCACAAGCCCACCTTCACCCCGCATGTCGATGATGGCGACAACGTCATCGTCATCAATGCCGACAAGGTGGTGTTCACCGGCAAAAAATACACCGACAAGGTCTATTACTGGCACACTGGCCATCCCGGCGGCATCAAGGAGCGCACCGCGCGCCAGCTGCTCGAGGGCCGTTTCCCCGAGCGCGTCGTCGAGAAGGCCGTCGAGCGCATGATCCCGCGCGGCCCGCTTGGCCGCCGTCAGATGAAGAATCTCCGCGTCTATGCCGGCGCCGAGCATCCGCACACCGCTCAGCAGCCCGTCACGCTCGACGTGGCCAAGCTGAACTCCAAGAACAAGAGGGCTTCGTAATGGCTGAGCTTTCCTCGCTCGCAGAACTCGGCACCGTCGCCGCGCAGCCGGCCGCGCCCGTGCATGTCCAGAAGCTCGACAAGTCGGGCCGCGCTTACGC
>NZ_RZSA01001689.1:0-609 GCF_003998075.1 Mesorhizobium sp. M2A.F.Ca.ET.037.01.1.1
GGCTGTTCTGGGTGGTATCCTGGGTCCTTGCCGCTGCCTGGGCAGATCCCGCGCAAAAGCGCGCCGATCTCAAGTCGGAGGCGCGCTATCGTGTCCTTTGGCTGGCCGGCGCCGTGCTGATGTTCGTGCCGGCGCATGGCTATGTCGGCAGGCTGCGGCTCTGGACGCCGACGCTCACCGAGGCTTGGATCTGCGTTGCGCTGATCGCTATCGGCATCGCCTTCGCCTGGTGGGCGCGCCTTCATCTCGGCCGGCTGTGGTCGGCCAACGTCACCGCCAAGGCCGATCATCGCGTGGTCGATACCGGCCCCTATGGCCTCGTCCGCCACCCGATCTACACCGGCCTGCTGCTGTCGATCCTCGCCACGGCGGCCGTCAAAGGCACGATATGGGGTATCGCGGGCGCGGCGCTGTTGCTTGTCGGCGTCGTTGTCAAGGCGAGGCTGGAAGAAAGCTTCCTGCGCGGCGAACTCGGCCCGGCCTATGACGACTACGCCAGGCGCGTGCCGATGCTGGTGCCGTTCGCGCCGGCGTAACGCGGCGGGATGGCTTTACAGCATTCTGAGCAGCGCGCCCCCAATCGAATAGCCGGCGCCGAAGGCGCAGATC
>NZ_RZSA01000168.1:0-8887 GCF_003998075.1 Mesorhizobium sp. M2A.F.Ca.ET.037.01.1.1
CCCATGCAAGCTGACGCCGCGCCAGTGGTCCAGGCCTCCGCACCGACGGCCTCGAAGGCGGAAGACCCCATCGACGCCGCGGTGGCCAGCACGCGCCGGCAGCTCGACCAGATCGACCAACTCCTCGGAGCAGCCCCCAAATGACCAGCGTCAACCAGACCCTGCCGGGCTTCGCTTCGGCCCAGCCCCGGCAGCACGCCGCCGGCGACAAGGACAAGGATCAGAGTTTCGGCGAGATGGTGCGCGAGACGGAAAAGCCCGATCGGCCGCAGGACAAGCACGCGACCGTATTGCCGGGCGCTCATCTGGCAAAGCGCTCGGCGGCCGACAACGGCAAGCAGGAGCCTGACCAGGATCCGCAAGGGAAAACCGGCTCGCAGAAAGCCGCGGGAAAGTCCACGAGGGCCGCGGCCGCCCGGGCCGATGAGGCGAAGCCGACGACCGACAAGGATGCCACGGCCCAAGCCAACGATTCCGTGCCGCTGCAGGACCGCTTGCCGTTGCTGATGGCGTTGAGCGACATGAAGCACTTCGCGCAATCGTCGGGCGCGGGCGGGAACGGTTCGGCTGCCGATGGAGAGGGCGCCGGCGAGCACGAGGCACTGAAGCTGCAACTGCGCATTGGCAAGCGCGCGCCGGTCGGCAGTTCCGCCGAGCCGCAGTCGCGATCCGCCCGTTCGACGGCCGCTGAAGCATCCGGGCCCGACTTCGGGCAGAAGCCGGTGACGGCGGATATGGCTCTCGACATGCCCGGCCGCAGCGAAACCGGAATCTTGCCGACGCAAGGGAGTGAGCCGCAGGCCGACAGCCCTGTGCCGCCGCAGGGCTGGCGACCGGCTTCCGCCTCCAAGGCATCACAACAATCGCAGCCGGCCGCGCCGCAGACACCGATCAAGCCGCCTTCTTCCGCCACACGCATGGAAGTCGTCAGCCAGCAGAGCTTCCCGGCGCCGGCGCAAAACCCGATCGGCCAGACGGCGTCGGCGCTGGTTGAGGTGCTTGCCTCGGACAACGGCGTTCAGCAGGCTTTCGCAAGCGCCTCGGCAGGCTCCCAGACGACCAATTCTGTTGCCGTTCCGACACACGTGCTCAAGATCGAGCTCCACCCTGCGGAGCTCGGGGTGGTCACCGCCAGCCTGCGGCTATCGGGCGAGCAACTTTCGATTGAGATGAAGCCGGAGACGCACGAGGCATATCGCCGTCTCACCACCGACAGCGATGCCATCGTCAAGTCGATGCGCAGCCTCGGCTTCGACGTCGACAAGGTCACCATCCTGCAACCTTCGATAGCAGCGCATGCGGCGAGCCGCACGGACGCCAACAGCGCCATGCCGATGTCGACAGGTCGCGACCAGCCTTCGTTCCAGCCCGGGAACTCGGGTGGCAACGGCGCGGGCGGCGGCCGGCAACCGGGAAGGAACGACAGCAATGGCGCACAGGAATTTGCTCGCCCGGCTTCGCCTCTTCGCGAGGGCGCTGGCGACGATATGTATATCTAGCCTGGCGGCCGGTGGCGCGAGCGCCGCCACAAATCCCTGCGAGCCGGAGATCCTGCGCGCCGCGGATCGCTATGGCGTGCCGGCCGGCATTCTCTATGCGGTCGGCCTGACAGAGACCGGAAAGAAAGGCAGCCTTCAACCTAATGCCTTGAATATAGAGGGAAAAGCTGTGTTCCCGCGCAGCCGTGATGAAGCTCTCGTCACCTTCGAGAATGCCCGCCGCGAAGGCAAGACATTGATCGACCTCGGCTGCATGCAGATCAACCAGCACTATCACGGCGACCATTTCCGCAGCGTCGAGGACATGCTCGACCCGCATCAGAACGTCGACTATGCCGCACGCTTCCTGGCCGCCCTGCACGCACGGCACATGACCTGGTCGCTGGCCGTCGCCCGCTACCATGCCGGCCCCGACAACGACCCGGCTCAGAAGGTCTATGTCTGCCGCGTCATCGCCAACATGGTCGCCACCGGCTTCGGCAAATGGACGCCGAATGCCAGCACATTTTGCAATCAATAGTTGCATATCCCTGAATGCCGGTCGGCCGTCGCCAGCATGTCCGCCAGCGCCAATATTCATCCCGCAACAGCCGGCGCGAATACACTTGCACAATCGCTTTTATTACGGCTCCCAAAAAAACTCCCAAGAAAATAGCTACAAGAAATGATGGTTTTTCAGGATTCGCCGACCCGGCTACCCCTTTCCCCACGGGGCAAATGAATTGATTCGGAGGGCGGGCCGATGATCGTGATCGTTGACGAGCGGGAGCTCGTGACAGAGGGCTACTCTTCACTTTTCGATCGCGAGGGCGTGGCCACGGCCGGTTTCGCGCCAGGCGAATTCGGCGAATGGGTGAACTCCGCCGCCGACACCGATCTCAGATCCGTCAGGGCCTTTCTCATCGGCGACTGCCGCGAGGGCGCAATATCGGCGCGCCAGATCCGCGACCGGACCGGCGCACCGGTGATCGCGCTCAGCGAACATCACTCGCTCGAACATACGCTGCGCCTGTTCGAGAGCGGCGTCGACGATGTCGTCCGCAAGCCTGTCCATATCCGCGAGATTCTCGCCCGCATCACCGCCATTCGCCGCCGCGGCTCCGAAGAGGCCGCCTACACCGAAGTCGGCTCGATGCGCATCTTCATGGACGGCCGCGATCCGGAGATCGACGGCGAGCCGCTGCCGCTGCCGCGGCGCGAGCGGCGCATCCTGGAATATCTGGCCAGCAACCGCGGCCGGCGCGTGACCAAGACGCAGGTCTTCAACGCCATCTACGGCATCTTCGACGAAGAGGTCGAGGAGAATGTGGTGGAGAGCCACATCTCGAAGCTACGCAAGAAGCTGCGTGAGAAGCTCGGCCACGACCCGATCGATTCCAAGCGGTTCCTCGGCTACCGGCTGGTGTTTTGATGGCCGTCCTAGAGCATGATCCCGAACCGAAGGTCAGCGAAAGCAAAAAGTGGGAAGCGGTTTTCGGACCAAGATCATGCTCCAACAAAGAGTTTGGGCGTGATGGCGATTCAACGAAACGCCATCACGTCCAAGGCACATCCCGCGCCAGCCTCGCGCAAGACACGAGGCATAGTTTTGTGGCCTCCTACCCAGGCACTGCGGAGATCCATCGATGAGCCTCTACGGAATGATGCGGACCGGCGTTTCCGGTATGAACGCGCAGGCCAACCGCTTGTCCACGGTGGCCGACAACATCGCCAACTCCGACACCACCGGCTACAAGCGCTCTTCGGCCGAATTCTCGTCCCTGATCATGCCCGGCACCGGCGGCGCCTATAATTCCGGCGGCGTGACGACGACGATCCGCTCCGCCGTCAGCACCCAGGGCGTCATGACCTACACCACTTCGGTGTCGGATCTTGCCGTCAACGGCGACGGCTTCTTCGTCGTGCAGGACGCCGGCGGCACGCCCTACCTCACCCGCGCCGGCTCCTTCGTTCCGGATGCGCAAGGCCGGCTGGTCAATGCCGCGGGCTACCAGCTCATGGCCTACGATTACGCCAATGGCGATCCGGCGGCGACCGCCAACGGTTTCGAGGGCCTGGTGCCGGTGCAGATCTCCGACCAGGAAATGACGGCGACGCCGAGCACGAGCGGAATATTCAGCGGCAATCTGCCGGCAGGCGCCACTCCGGTCGCGGCCGGCAGTCTGCCCTCCACCAACAGCGCGACCGCCCAGTACACGTCGAAAACCTCGCTGGTCGCCTACGACAATCTCGGCAACAAGAAGCTGCTCGACGTCTATTTCACCAACACCGGCGCCGGCACCTGGCAGGTCGCGGTCTTCGACCAGTCGAAGGCGACCCCGGGCACCTCGTTCCCCTATACGGGGGGCATGCTGGGATCGGCCAACCTCACCTTCGACACCACCACCGGCAAGCTCACCGGCGCGACCACGGGCGTCTCCTTCACCGTTCCGGGCGGCCAGACCCTCAACCTCGATCTCTCCAAGCTGACCCAGCTCGGCACCGGCTTCACCGTCGCCGACGCCAAGGTCAACGGCAACGCGCCGAGCTCTATCCAGAAGGTGCAGATCGGCCAGGACGGCGTCATCTACGCGCAGTTCGCGGACGGCTCGACCAAGGCGCTTTACAAGATCCCGCTTGCCGATGTTCAGAGTCCCGACAACCTCACCGCCATGCCCGGCAACGTCTATGTGCAGAGCACCGATTCCGGCGCGGTCCATATCGGCTTTGCCAATGAGGGCAAGCTCGGCTCCATCGTCTCCGGAGCGCTTGAAAATTCCAACGTCGATATCGCCGAGGAATTGACCAACATGATCGCGGCGCAGCGCAGCTACACCGCCAATTCCAAGGTCTTCCAGACCGGTTCGGACCTGATGGACGTCCTCGTCAACCTGAAGAGATAACCGACGGGCGCCGCCCGTGAAAGATCAGCATGTCGCTTTCCTCCGCACTAAGCATTGCCCAGTCGGCGCTTCTGGCCACCTCCAAGCAGACCAGCGTCGTATCGCGCAATGTGGCCGATGCCTCGAACCCGGACTATACCCGCCGCATCGCCGTGGTGACCAGCACGGCGCCCGGCGCCAGAATGGTGGAAATCCAGCGTACCGCCAATGATCTGCTGTTTCGGCAGAACCTCCAGGCGCTGTCGGCATGGAGCGGCCAAAGCGCGCTTTACGACGGCATGGATCAGCTCGATCTGTCGGTCAACGGGGTCGACAACGCGTCATCGCCCTCGACGGCGATCGCCAACCTGCAGAAAGCCCTGCAGCTCTACGCCACAACGCCGTCGAACCAGAACCTTGGCACCAGCGTCGTCGACGCCGCCAAGCAGGTGGTGAATTCGCTGAACAGCGGCACCAAGGCGATCCAGGATTTTCGCACCCAGGCGGACAGCCAGATCGCCACCGCCGTTAACGATCTCAACTCGCTGCTCAGCCAGTTCCAGGACGCCAACAGGGCCGTCATCTCGGGCACACGCTCGGGCACGGACGTATCCGACGCGCTCGACCAGCGCGACGCGCTTTTGAAGAAGATATCGGAATATGTCCCGGTCTCGACCTTCACGCGCGGCGACAACGACATGGTCATCACCACCAAGGACGGCACGACGCTGTTCGAGACCGTGCCGCGCTCGGTGACCTTCACGCCGTCGTCCGGCTATTCGGCCGGCACGCCCGGCAACACGATCTATATCGACAACGTGCCGGTTTCCGCGGGCACCGGCGACAACACCACCGCCGATGGCAAGCTTGCGGGCCTGTTGAAGCTGCGCGACGGCGTCGCCTCGACCATGCAGAGCCAGCTCGACGAAATCGCGCGCGGCCTGATCACGGCATTTGCCGAGACCGCGCCGTCGCAGCCCAACGCGACCGGCCTGTTCACATGGCCCGGCGCGCCGGCAATTCCGCCCGCCGGCACCCTGGTCGACGGCCTCGCCGGGTCGATCAGCGTCAACGCCGCCTTTGATCCGAGCGCCGGCGGCAATCCCGCGCTGCTGCGCGACGGCGGCGCCAACGGCGTGGCCTATGTCGCCAACACCGGCGGCGGCGCATCCTATGCGGACCTGCTGATCGGTTACGGCAACAAGCTGGATCAGCCGATGGCCTTCGATACGTCCACCGGCATTGCCGTCAGCTCCGGCGTCTCCGACTATGCGGCCAACGCCATCGGCTGGTTCGAAGGCGTGCGCCAGCAGGCTTCGACCAATGCCGACAACAAGCAGGCGCTGGCCGCACGCACGGCCGAGGCGCTGTCCAACGACACCGGGGTCAATATCGATCAGGAGATGTCCCTGCTTCTCGACCTCGAGCACACCTATCAGGCATCGGCGCATATGATGAAGACGGTAGGCGACATGCTGGATTCCCTGTTGGCGGCGGTGGGATAATTCATGAAAGCGACAGGCGTTTCCTCGGCTGCCATATCCAACGCGCTGCGCTACCAGCAGGCGAAGATGCAGGCGGAGCTCATCAAGGCGACCAAGGAATCACAGACCGGCACGGTCGCCGATATCGGCCTGGCGCTCGGCAGCCGCACCACCCAGGCCGTCACCTTCCAGCGCGACCTCGACCGATTGAACGGCATTGTCGATTCCAACGCGCTCGTCACCGCGCGCCTGAAATCGACCCAGGATTCGCTCGGCCAGATCGCCAACAGCGCGCAGAGCTTTCTGTCCGCGCTGACCAGCGGCGTGTCGGGTGACTCCTCGACCAGCATCCTGCGGACCGCGGGCGCCTCGGCGCTGCAGCAGATGACGGGCATCCTCAACACCAGCGTCAACGGCGAATATCTGTTTGCCGGCACCAACACCGACGTCAAGCCGATCGACGATTTCAACGCCGCCGGCTCGCCGGCCAAGGCGGCGTTCGACGCCGCTTTCACCAGCTATTTCGGCTTTGCCCAGACCGACCCGGCTGCGGCCAACATCACTGCCGCGCAGATGGATAACTTCATCACCACGCAGGTCGAGCCGCAATTCCTGGGCTCCGGCTGGCAGGCCAACTGGTCGAGCGCCACCGACGAGCAGATCACCAGCCGCATTTCGCTCAACGAGACCACCCAGACCTCGGTCAGCGCCAACGACCAAGGCATCCGCAAGCTCGCCATGGCGGCCTGATGACGGGCAGCATCAGCGAGGCCGCGCAGAACGCGGTCGTCAGCCGCGCCCAGGCACTGGTCGGTGAAGCCATCGGCGGCATCACCCAGATACGAGCCGAGACAGGTATTGCCCAGCAGCGGGTGTCCGACGCCAGCGACCGCATGAAGACCCAGGTCGACCTCTTCGAGAAGCACATTGTCGACCTCGAAGGCGTCGATCCGGCGGAAGCAGCAACCCGCGTCGCCGACCTGACACAGCATATCGAGACATCCTTTGCCTTGACCGCGCGTTTGCAGCAGCTCAGCCTGCTCAACTATCTGACTTGAACACGTAAACCGGAACGCCAGAGCGCCGACGATGTATCAATTCTCCTACGCCGACATCCAGACCGACTCCGTCGCCGACGCCAAGGACCGGGAGCGGCAGCTGCTCACCCGCTCGATCGACATGCTGGCGGCGGCGGCCGCGGTCGGCACCGACTCCATGGAGGCGGTCGAGGCGCTGCATTTCACCAACCGCATCTGGACCACTTTCGTCGAGGATCTCGGTTCCAGCGACAACGCGCTCCCCAAGGAGCTGCGCGCCAACCTGATCTCCATCGGCCTGTGGCTGCTGCGCGAGACCGAGGACATCCGCCAGGGCCGCACCAACAATTTCGAAGGATTGATCGAGGTCTCTCAGATCATCCGAGACGGCATCCAATGACCAACACGCTGAAGATCTCGCTGAAGCCTAACGAGAAGATCTACATCAACGGCGCTGTCATCCGCGTCGACCGCAAGGTCACTATCGAGCTGATGAACGATGTGCAGTTCCTGCTCGAAAGCCATGTGATCCAGGCCGACCAGGCCTCGACGCCGCTCAGGCAGCTCTATTTCATCGTGCAGATCATGCTGATCAACCCGGCGGGCGCCGCGGAGGCGCGCGACATGTTCCGCCGCTCGCTGCCGATGCTGATCGCGAGCTTCGAAAACCAGGACATCTGCAACCGCCTGAAGCAGATCGACCGCATGGTCGGCGAGAACGAGATCTACGAGGCGCTGAAGGCGATCCGCGCGCTCTATCCGCTCGAGCGCAAGGCGCTCGAAGGCACTGACGAGATTCCCGAAGCGCCCCGCGCACTGGCTGTAGGAGCATAAGATGGCTGTCGACATGACGACAACGATCCCGGTTGGCGCCAACCAGGCCAGCCAGCAGACCTCGAAGACGGCGGTGGACTACCAGTCGTTCCTGAAGCTCTTGATCGCCGAGATGAAGAACCAGGATCCGACCAAGCCGATGGATTCGACGCAATATGTCGCGCAGCTCGCCACCTTCTCCCAGGTCGAGCAGTCGGTGCAGACCAACACCAAGCTCGACCAGATCATGCAGTCATCGGCGCTCTCGCAGGCCGACGCGCTGATCGGCCGCTCGATCACCTCGGCCGACGGCAAGACCACCGGCACGGTGGCTTCGGTGACGCTCTCCAGCAACGGTCTGATCGCCGTGCTGCAGGATGGCACCAAGGTCCCGGTCGGCGCCGGCGTCTCGATCAAGCCGGCCAGCTAAAGCATGTCTCCCTAAAGTGGGAACCGGTTTCGGGATAAAGACGTGCGTAAAACCAAAGACCTAAAGCGCATGGAGCGAATCCGAAGGATCGCGGCGCGCTTTAGTCTGACCGCTGGGGATGTACCCGCATGAATGAGGCCGATGCCCTCGATATCGTCCAGTACGCGGTGTGGACGGTTCTCACCGCTTCCGCCCCCGTGGTGCTGGTGGCGATGGTGGTCGGCATCGGCATCGCCCTCATCCAGGCGCTGACCCAGATCCAGGAAATCACGCTGACCTTCGTGCCGAAGATCGTCGCCATCATGCTCGTGGTGGCGCTGACCGGCCCATTCATCGGCAGCCAGATATCGGCCTTCACCAACGTTATCTTCGAGCGCATCGAACACGGGTTCTGACGCAAAGCCGCGACAGGCGTATAGTGGCCTGTTCGCAAGGCGCGAGATCGCTTGCGGCGACGTTTGTTGTGGCTAGATTGCAGCCGTGCCGGCATCGGCCGGCCTCTTTGTCGCAAACGGCGATTCAAGAAGCGATGCATCAGGCAAGAACGGCCGGCGGGCCATGTGCGGAATAGCCGGCGTCTGGCGAAAGCGCGATCCGATCGGGAGCGGCGATCTTTCCGATGTCGCGCGCATGATGCGGGCATTGGCGCATCGCGGTCCCGACGACCACGGCAACTGGAACAACGCCCGCTTGGCGCTCGGGCATCGCCGGCTGACCATCATCGACCCCTCACCCGCCGCGCGCGAGCCGATGCTGACCGCCT
>NZ_RZSA01001690.1:0-608 GCF_003998075.1 Mesorhizobium sp. M2A.F.Ca.ET.037.01.1.1
CGCTTGCCGCCGGACGAGATCAGATGGTTGGCAACCTCGGGGATCATCTCGACGTCTGAGCCGGCCTTGGACAGGATCAGCTTGTTGACGCGCCCCATGTCGGCGGCCGTCAGATCGATCAGATCCTTGATGGAGGCGGGTTCCCGCTTCCCGCTTTCGATGTTGAGAACGACACCCACCACAGACACTCCCGTCTATTCCAAGCGCACGACGGCACCTAGTTCCCGAAGCAGACTCTAGGGCGGCATCCACCGGCACGGCAAGAGGCGAATTGGCGCGGTTGCGGCCGGCGGCGGGAACGCCCACGTTTACAGGAACGGCGCAACCTGCGATTTTCATTTCATGATAGAGCTCATCCGTACCAACGACGCCGTGATCATCTCCTTCGTCGAATCGCTGATGCGCGACGCCGGCATCGCCTGTTTCGTCGCCGATGAGAACATGAGCGTGCTCGACGGCTCGATCGGCATCCTGCCGCGGCGCGTCATGGTCGACGCCGACAAGGCGGACGCGGCGCGGCGCATATTGACCGATGCCGGCATCGCCAACGAGATCCGCCGGAAATGACGTCCGCGTCGCCCGCAGCCCTTGTCCCGGACACACCGGCC
>NZ_RZSA01001691.1:0-607 GCF_003998075.1 Mesorhizobium sp. M2A.F.Ca.ET.037.01.1.1
GAATTCACCGCGCCCGCCTGGGACTATTTCGACAACCGCGTGCACGACCAGGCGGTCGCCAACGGCCAGGCGATGGCACGCAAATGGAAGCCATGGCTCGACCGCATCGAGGCGCGGTTCGGCGTCGACCGCAACATCCTTCTGGCCATCTGGTCGATGGAATCGAATTATGGCGAGACGCTCAAGCGCGACGACATCATGCGCAACGTCATCCGTTCGCTGGCCACCCTTGCCTATGGCGATCCCAAGCGCTCGAAATATGCCAGCACCCAGCTGATCGCGGCGCTGAAAATCCTGCAGAGCGGCGACATCGACGAGAGCCATCTGATGGGCTCCTGGGCCGGCGCGATGGGCCAGACCCAGTTCATCCCGACCAGCTATCAGCGCTATGCGGTCGACATGGACGGCAACGGCAGGCGCGATATCTGGAATTCGATCCCCGACGCGCTGGCGACTTCCGCCAATCTGCTCAAGAAGAACGGCTGGCAAGCCGGCAAGACCTGGGGCTATGAGGTCACCATACCGGCCAGCAAGCTGCCCGGCGGCGCAAAGACGATCGCGCAGTGGCAGGCGCTCGGCGTCGTCAGGGCCAGCGGCAAGCCGTTCA
>NZ_RZSA01001692.1:0-606 GCF_003998075.1 Mesorhizobium sp. M2A.F.Ca.ET.037.01.1.1
CTGCCAGGGCGATTGCGGCGACGGCTCGGCGCTCATCGATTGCTGCTCACGCGTCGCCCCTCACCGGTCGCTGGAATAGCGCTGCTCGCGCCAGGGGTCGCCATACATGTGATAGCCGCGAAGCTCCCAGAAGCCCGGTTCGTTGCGCTCGGTGAACTGCAGCCCGTTCACCCATTTGGCCGACTTCCAGAAATAGAGGTGCGGCACCAATAGCCGTGCCGGCCCGCCATGATCCGGCGTGATCGGCTTGCCTTCATAGAGCAGCGCCACCATCGCCTTGCCGGTGACGAGGTCCTTGGTCGGCACATTGGTGGAATAGCCGTCAAAGGACAGCGCCAGCGTGTAGGCGGTCGGCGGCTCGATGCCGGCGTCGGCGAGGATGTCGTCGATCATGACGCCCTGCCAGGGCGTGTTGAATTTTGTCCAGGCCGTCACGCAATGGATGTCGCGCGTCATCTTGCTCTGCGGCAGCGCGTTGAACTCGGCCCAGTTCCATTTCTTGATCGGCTTTGGCCCGTGCTTGAGGGTGAAAGACCAATCCTCCGTGCGCACGCGCGGCGTCGGCCCGGCCGAAAGCACGGGAAAACCCTGCTCCAGATACTGGCC
>NZ_RZSA01001693.1:0-606 GCF_003998075.1 Mesorhizobium sp. M2A.F.Ca.ET.037.01.1.1
GAGTTTTGCCGTGATCCTGATCACCGACGAACTGCGCGCCCGCTTGCTCGTCAACGGATCGGCCAACACCGACACCGACCATGTTCCGGTCGTGAAGCTGTTCAATCCGACCGGCGCTGCGACCTGGCTTCTGACTGAACTTGACGCGGACGGCGACACGCTTTTCGGACTTTGTGATCTCGGCTTCGGCTTGCCTGAGCTTGGCAGCGTCAGCCTTGCCGAACTCGAAGCCGTGAAGGGGCCGCTCGGCCTTGGTGTCGAGCGGGACTTGTACTTCAAGCCGCGATTTCCGCTCTCGGTCTATTCCGACGCCGCGCGCCTTGCCGGGCACATCACCGAGGATGAGCGGCTTTTGCGGCAGGCCGCCGCCGCCCTCGAAATCCCAACCCCCGAGCTTCCGCCCGACGCGGCGGAACGACCGCGCTGATCGGCGCGAAACCGTCCCGCCGCTCGGCCTTCGGCCTCGCGGAAAGGGCTTTTCAACCAGTGCAAAGGAAACAGAACCATGCAGCTTGTTCACGTCGCAATCGACCAGTTGAATATCTCCGCCGCCAACATGCGGCATTCGAAGCGCGCGCCGGATATCTCCGACATCCTGCCCTCAGT
>NZ_RZSA01001694.1:0-600 GCF_003998075.1 Mesorhizobium sp. M2A.F.Ca.ET.037.01.1.1
CTCCTCGACCAGGTCGTGGATCATCGGATTGGCGCCGAGCGAATATTCGATGATGAAGGAGGCGGGCGAGGCGGCGCACACATGCAGCCCGGCGAAGAAGCAGGGCGCACCGGCCCACAGATGCGGCGCGAAACGCAGGTTGAAGGCGCTGGCGATGGTGCCGATCTTCATCGCCTCGCTGATGCCGCCGCAGAAAGCGGGATCCGGCTGGAAGATGTCGGCCGATTTCAACACCGCCAGGTCGCGGAAGGCGTAGCGCGTCGCCTCGCTTTCGCCCGTGGCGATCGGCGTTGAGCCCGAGGCTCGTATCTCGGCCATGCCCGGCTTGTCGTCGGCGATCACAGGCTCCTCGAACCAGGCGAGGTCGAGATCGGCGGTGAGCTGGATGAAGCGCTTGGCCTCGGCGACGGTGTAGGTGCCGTGCGCGTCGACCATCAGGTCGACCTCCGGACCGATCGCCTGCCTTGCGGCGCGCACGCGCGCGGCCGAAAGATGGGGCGCGCCGTCCATGGCGCCGACGCGCATCTTCAGCGCCTTGAAGCCGCCCTTGGCGATGTAGGATTGCAACTGCTCGCCGATGGCGTCGGCGGAGGCCCAGCC
>NZ_RZSA01001695.1:0-598 GCF_003998075.1 Mesorhizobium sp. M2A.F.Ca.ET.037.01.1.1
ATCGTCAATTACGGCGCGCCGATCGACCAGTCGATCCGGGTGGCCGGCGCCAAAGTCATTCCGGCGGGCACCGTCAGCGTCACCCAGGACTACCATCTGCGCGAGGCAATCAACGAGCGCACGGCGGCGGCCCTCTACGTCGTCGCCCACCACACCGTGCAATACGGCATGCTTTCGCTGGAGGAGTTTTGCGAGATCTGCCACGCCAAGGGCGTCCCGGTGATCGTCGACGCCGCCTCGGAATACGACCTTCGCAGCTTCCTGGCGCGCGGCGCCGACATCGTCGTCTACAGCGGCCACAAATTCCTTTCAGGGCCAACCAGCGGCATCGTCACCGGCCGCAAGGACCTGGTCCGCGCCGCCTATCTGCAGAACCGCGGCGTGGCGCGCGCCATGAAGGTCGGCAAGGAAAGCATCGCCGGCACCATGGCGGCGCTCGAGGCCTGGGAAAAGCGCGACCATGCCGGCATCCGCCGGCGCGAGGAGGCGGCGCTCAATCTGTGGAAGGACGCGCTGCAGGGCATTCCGGGTATCAATGCGCAGATCATTCCCGACCCGACCAACAACCCTCTCGATCGCCTGCAGGTCTATGTGCGCC
>NZ_RZSA01001696.1:0-595 GCF_003998075.1 Mesorhizobium sp. M2A.F.Ca.ET.037.01.1.1
GCAGGCGTCCCGGTACTCTGCGTTTCATGCGAGGCGCGGCACCGCGGCATATGCGGCGCGCTCAACGCCGGGCAGCTCGTCGATCTTGCCAAATCGACGAAACGGCACGAGGCCGAGGCCGGCAAGGAGTTGGTGGGCGATTCCAGGAGCGTCGAGCGTTTCTCGAACGTGCTTTCAGGCGTCGTGAAGCTGACCAAGACGCTTTCCGACGGCCGCCAGCAGATTGTCGGCCTGCAATTCGCTCCCGATTTCCTCGGCAGACCGTTCCAGAGCGAGAGCACGCTCAGCGCCGAGGCGGCGACAGACGTCGAACTATGCTCGTTCCCGCGCCAGGCGCTGGAGCGCATGATAAAGGAGCAGCCCAACCTTGAGCATCGCCTGCTCGAACAGAAGCTGCGCGAGCTTGACCAGGCGCGCGACTGGATGGTGGCGCTCGGCCGCAAGACGGCCTCCGAGAAGATATCGAGCTTCCTTCTGATGATCGCGCGCAACATCGACCCCGCCGCCGGGCCGGAGCGGCGCAGCGCCGCTTTCGATCTGCCGTTGTCGCGCGCGGAGATCGCGGATTTCCTGGGTCTCACCGTCGAGACGGTAA
>NZ_RZSA01001697.1:0-595 GCF_003998075.1 Mesorhizobium sp. M2A.F.Ca.ET.037.01.1.1
CCCGGGCACAGGCCGCGGCCGAGGTAGGAGCGCTCCCGCGCCATCCGGAAAGTCAGCGTATCCGGCGGGCAGATGAAGACGAGATCGCCCACCGCCGGCGGCCGTTCGAGCGGCTCGATGCGCCACAAGCCGAGCGGATAGCTGCGCGTGAGATTGAGACGCAGGCCACCGAGCCAGGCGACGCCAGCAAGCATCAAGAGGCCTGCGGCCGCAACCGCAACGAGAACGATGGCGGGGCGGCGCCTCATTGCTTCATCACCGGCGTCTGGCGTTGCGTCTGGCGCAGGCCCTCGGTCTGCTTCAGCGTCTCGGCGGTGCGTTCATGGGCAGCGAGTTGCTGCGCGGTTCGCATCGCCGGCCAGGCGTCGGCGAGCTTCTGGCGCTCGCCCGGCGCGAGACCCTCGGCCGCCTTGTCGAAGACCTTACCCGACGGCTCGCGGGCGGCATTGGTGAGCAGCGTACGCTCGCCGAACCGCTTCGCGATCGCCTTGTTGAACCCGTCGATCTCCGCCTTGGCCTCGCGGTTGGAGATCGCGTAACCGAGGGGAGCCGGAAGGTCGTTGCGGTCGATGGCGTCGCGCACCCGCTCGAGCAC
>NZ_RZSA01001698.1:0-593 GCF_003998075.1 Mesorhizobium sp. M2A.F.Ca.ET.037.01.1.1
GGTGCGAGATGGAGGTGGGAATGGTCGTGCCCAGGATCTTGGTGGCGCAGCCGGCGAAGTAGCGGAACTGCTCGGCGGCTGCCGGTATTTCGCCGAAGCGCGCGGTCTTCAGCGATTTGCCCTGGTCGAGGGTCTCGAGCTCAGCAAGCTCGTCCGCTTGGCGGTCGATCGCCTCGCCGATCCGCCACAAGAGCTTGCCGCGCGCGGAGGGCGTCATGCCGCGCCAGGCATCGCTCTCGAACGCGCAGCGAGCCGCCCCTACGGCCCGGTCGGCATCCTCCGCGGTGCCTTGCGCAAGCTTGGCGAGAAGGCGTCCGCTGGCGGGATCGGTGGCCGGCATGGTCGCGCCATCGGAAGCGTCGTACCATCGGCCGCCGATCAGGTGCTGCAGGCGTTGTCGCGCGAGAAAGGCCTTCACGCCTTCGTGCCTGGGATCGCTGTTGCGGATGGCGATGGTCAAGGCCCGGGTTCCGTTTTTCAGCCGTGTGTCGGTTGCGGAGCGCTGCGGTCCGCCATTGCCCTGGCGGCGGCGAGCGCTCCACGGATGATGGAGTGATAGCCGGTGCAGCGGCAGATGTTGCCCTCGAGCGCCG
>NZ_RZSA01001699.1:0-592 GCF_003998075.1 Mesorhizobium sp. M2A.F.Ca.ET.037.01.1.1
CTGCAGGCCCTCGACGATGACTTGGTCGCCGTCGCCGACGCCGGAATCCACCAGCCAATTGTTGCCGACGCTGTTGCGCACGCTGAGCACGCGCTGCTCGACCTTGCCCTGGGCGTTGACGACCATGGCCGTCGCCTGGCCCTTGGGGTCGCGGGTGACGCCGCGCTGCGGCACCAGGAAGCTGTTTTGGGCGACGCCTTCCTCGACGATGGCGCGCACATACATGCCAGGCAAGAGCAGGCGGTCGGGATTGGGGAACTGGGCTCTGAGCGCAAAGGTGCCGGTCGACTGGTCGACATTGGCGCCGGCGAACTCCAGCTTGCCGTTCTGCGCGTAGATGGTGCCGTTGTCGAGCTTCAGCTTGACGCTGACATTGGTCCCGCTGAATTTCAGCCGGCCTTCGTTGATCGCCTGGCGCAGATTGAGCAGGTTGGTGCTGGACTGCGTGACGTCGACATTGATCGGATCGAGCGAGCGAATGGTGGTCAGCACCGTTTCCTGGTTGGCGGTGACCAATGCTCCCGGCGTCAATGTCGATTTGTCGATGCGGCCGGCGATCGGCGCGGTGATCGAGGTGCGGTCGAGGCTGATC
>NZ_RZSA01000169.1:0-8885 GCF_003998075.1 Mesorhizobium sp. M2A.F.Ca.ET.037.01.1.1
GGCGGAAGGCTGTCACGTTGTAACCCGCACCCGCCGACGCGATCGTGCTCGAAGTGGCGCAGCGCTCTGTTGGCTCGGTATTGAAAGAAGCAGAGCCGCTTTATACGCTCGTTCCTCTGGGTTCTCCATTGGAGGCAGAAGTCTCTGTCCAGGGGCTCGATGTCGGCCATGTCGAGGCCGGCAGTGAAGTTCGCCTGAAACTCGAGGCGTGGGCCTTCCAGAAGCACGGTACCCTGTCCGGTAAGGTTCGAACCGTCTCGGACGACACCTTCACACAGGATCCGAAGAATGGTGGGCAACAACGTCCTTATTACAAGGCACGGGTGGAATTGACCGCGACCGATCTGCGTGATGTGCCGAGCAGTTTCCGCTTGATTCCTGGCATGGCAGTGACCGCGGAGATCAAGGCCGGCGACCGCACGATCTTGTCATATTTCCTCTATCCGCTCCTGCGTGGTCTCGACGAAAGCATCCGCGAACCCTGAGTCGCGAAGCTAATGCGAACCGACGTCCGCCGGAGCGAGTGGTCACTTATGGGGCTTCATAGCACACGCATTTGACCCCTCGTTCTGACGCTGTTTACGTCGGACTGACAGGCCGAGCAGTTCTCCGGCCGATGCCCGCCAGAGGCCGCGGATTAAAGCGTCGTTCACCGCAGCCACACTATTCCCGCACACCGCCGCTCAATGAAAACCAAGCGGACGTTATTGACCTGTATACAGGAGTTCAGGTATGCCGATCGTTAACAGGAGGCGACCTGCAAATGACTTCATCCACCGAGACGGCGATGCGCCAGGAACTTGCGGCGGCTTACAGGCTAATTGCCCATTTCGGCATGGACGACCTGATCCACACTCATATTTCGGCGCGATTGCCCGAAGAGCCGAACCACCTGCTGATCAACCGTTATGGCGACCTGTTCGGGGAAGTCACCGCGGACTCGCTTGCGGTGATCGACCATCAAGGACGCCAGATGCGGGGCACGCAGGTTCCGATCAACACGGCAGGCATCGTCATCCACACGGCGGTCCATTCGGCACGGCCCGACGCTATCTGCGTCATGCACACGCACACCGCCGCGGGCGTCGCGGTCAGCTGCCTTGAAGAAGGCCTGCTGCCGCTTAACCAGACCGCCCTGCTCTTCTACGGCCGTGTCGGATATCACGCTTTCGAGGGGATCGCTCTCGACCGGGACGAGCAGCAGCGCCTCGTCGCCGATCTCGGCGACAATCGCGCCATGATCCTGCGCAACCATGGCCTGCTGACGGTTGGCCGTTCCGTCGGCGAGGCGTTTTCCCTGATGTACAACCTCGAGCAGGCGTGCCGCATCCAGCTTGCCGTGCTTGGCAGCGGCCGGCCCGTGCATCTTCCGTCCAGCAACGTGTGCGAACGCACCGCCGCGCAATATGAGGCCGATCCGGACGGCGCCGCCGAACTGGAGTGGCTGGCATTGCGTCGGCTCTCGGGCCTCGTCTTCGACGGCCGTTGACGCCGTGCGGGTCGTGCTTGCCGATCCTCTCGCTTATTCGGAGGCGTTCGATACCGCGTTGCGCTCGGCCTGTCCCGGCGTGGAATTCCGCCGCTGGACCGATTGCGCCCCGGACACCGACTACGACCTGCTGGTGACCTGGGCTTTTCCGCCGGACATGGCGAAGCTGCCTGCTTCGACGCGCGCTGTGCTCTGCCTGGGCGCCGGCACGGATCAATTGACCTCCGATCCGCGCCTGCCCGACGATATGCCTGTCGTGCGCCTGCGCGATCCCGCGCAAGCACAGCAAATTCTCGACTACGCCATGCACGCGGCATTCGCCCGCCAGCAGGACGATTTTTCCGTTCGCCGCAGCCAGCGCGCACGCAGGTGGCAGCGGGCTGTTTCCGAGATCCGCGACCGCGGCGCCTTGTCGGTCGCGGTGCTTGGCCTGGGCATGATCGGCGGCCATGTCGCGTCGGGCCTCGCGGGAGCGGGCTTCCGCGTCTCAGGCTGGTCGCGCACGCCCCGCGAACGTGTCGGCGTGACCGCCTTTCATGGCGAGGGCGGACTGGTTCCGGCCGTCACGGGGGCCGATCTCCTTGTCAACCTGCTGCCGTCCAACCAGCACACGCGCGGCATTCTCGACGGGCGGCTCTTCGGCCTGCTGGCGCCGGGTGCCTATGTGGTCAATCTGGGGCGTGGCGATCATCTCGACGAGACCGCGCTCAGGCAAGCGCTGGACAGCGGCCATGTCGCCGGCGCCTGGCTCGACGTTTTCCTCCAGGAGCCGCTGCCGGCCGATCATTGGGCCTGGGCGCATGAAAGCGTGCGCATCACACCCCATTGCGGCGGCCTGCCAACGCCCGAGGGGACCGCGGCCGCGATCGCGGAGGCGATCAAAGCGCTCGACGATCCACGAAATCCGCTGGTTTCCGGCAAACCGCTTCTTGACTCCCAAAACTCCTGAATGCCAGTATACAGATATGCTAAAGCTGAACGCGCCAATCCTGACCGAGCAGAACGAGCGACGGAACACGATTTCGGCCAAGGCCTATCAGGAACTGCGCGAGGCGATCATCACCGCGCGTGTCCTGCCGGGCGCGAGCCTTGCCGAGACTGACGTCGCGCAGGCGATGGGCATCAGCCGCACACCGGTGCGCGAGGCCTTCACCCGGCTCTTCGACGAGGGGTTGATCGAGATTTCGCCGCAAACCGGCACCCGCGTCTCGCTTATCGACATGACCCGGGTCCGCGAGGCCGTGTTCATCCGCTCGACCCTGGAAAGCGCGGTCATCGCCAACAGCGGCGTCCATCCGGATCCCGGCACGCTCGACGAAATCGAGCTGTCGTTGCGGGCACAGGAACGGCTGGTCGACAGCGACGACATGGGCGCCCTGCATCGCGCCGACATGGCCTTCCACTCGGGCCTGACGGCTGCCTTCGCGCATCCCCGCGCCTGGGCTGCCTGCCAGCATATATCGGCGGACATGATGCGCGTTCAGTTCCTGATCGGCATGAAGCCGGATCACATCCGTTCGATCATCGCGGAGCATCGCGCGATCCTCGATGAAGTCCGTGCCGGCAAGACTGGCGAGGCCGCGCGCCTCATGGCCGCGCACATTCGCAATGTCGACTTCGACCAGGCCACCCTCAAGCGCGAGCATCAGGAGTTCTTCCGTGCGGGAGACGTTCTGTGATCGCTCCCGTCCCTGCCCTCGCCTTGTCAGGTCCGGAGCCGGCGGCCCCTTTTTTTTGGGCGGTCTACGAAACCGGTTTACCAGCCAAGTTCAACATCATCCTGCCGGGAGCGTTGAAGCGTTTGTCGGATCGATTGAAGATCACCATCCGTGATGTCGCGCGGGCAGCGGGCGTCTCGGTAACCTCCGTGTCGCGCCATCTCAACGGCCGCATCAGCCTGCCCGACTCGACAGCGCTGAAGATCGAGCAGGCGGCTGCGCGCCTCGGTTATCGTCCCAACGCCATTGCCCGGCGGCTGACGCGCGGCAGCAGCGAGACGCTCGGCCTGATAACCTCGGACATCGCCTATCCGCTGTTTGCCGCCATCGCCTCCGCATCCGAAGCGGAGGCGGCGCGGCACGGCTACAACCTGCTGATGCTCAACAGCCGCAACCTGGTGGATCATGAGCTCGCCTTCCTGGCGCGTATCGAGGACCACCAGGTGGACGGCATCCTGCTTCTCACCAACCATTCGGACGACGGCCGGCTGGTCAAATGCATCAACCGGACCGGCGGCGTGGTCCTGCTCGACGAGGATGTGCCGGGCGCCCGGGCGCCGCGCCTGTTTGCCAGGAACGCCGACGGCGCCCGCATGGCAACCAGCCACCTGATCGAGAAGGGCCATCGCCGCATTGGCGCGATCGCCGGCCCGCATGGCCTGCTCAGCACGACCGAGCGGCTCTCCGGCTATGCCGAGGCGCTGGAAGCGGCGGGCATGGCGGTCGACAACCGGCTGGTGGTCCATTGCGACTATGATGAAAACCAGGCTGTCGGCGCTTTCAAGGAGCTGTTCGGCCAGCCGGATCCGCCGACCGCCGTCTTCACCTGCGGCGACATGCTGGCGCTTGGCGCCATGCGCGCGGCGCGCGGCATGGGCCTGCGCATTCCCGAGGATGTCTCGCTCATCGGCTTCGACGACATCAGCAATGCCGACCTTCTTTCGCCGGCGCTGACGACGGTGCGGCAGTCTCCGGCCGAATTCGGCCGGCGCGGCGTCGCCATGCTGCTGGACCTCATCACAGGCAGAAAAACAGAAGCGGTCACCGAACGCATCGGCGTCGAACTCGTCGTCCGTGCATCGGTCGCGCCGCCATCAGGCCGCCGGCTACGGCGGTCTGCAAGCAATACCGGTTCCGAGCCGCCAACCGGCGGCTTGGCGCCGGCCCGGGAGGAAGTCACCGAAAACTAGGACTCCAGACGGACATAAAAAGGGGAACAGCCATGTCCAGCAACCGCTTTGGTCAAGACGCAGCCTTAATAGCAATCGAGAAGTTCAAATCCGGTCGGATCGACCGTCGCTCCTTCATTACCGCCATGGCCGGCCTCGGCCTCGCTGTCGCGATGCGGCCCGGCGCGGCATCGGCGGAAGCCAATGAGATCGTCGTCTGCAATTGGGGCGGCGCCGCGCTCGACGCCTTCCAGAAGGCCTATGGCGAGCCCTTCACCAAGAAGTCGAGCATACCAGTCGTGATCGACGGCGCCGGCCCGGAGACGGGCGCGATCCGCGCAATGGTCGATTCCAAGAATGTGACCTGGGACGCCACCGACGGCGGCATGACCGACGCGCTCGTGCTCGGCAAGGGTGGCTATGTCGAACCGATCGACTACTCGATCGTCGACAAGAGCCTGGTCGGCGACGGCCTCGCCGCCGAATTCGGCATCTGCAACTACACCTATTCCAACGTGCTCGCCTACGATTCCAAGAAGCTCTCGACCGCGCCAGCCAGTTGGGCCGACTTCTTCGATCTCGAGAAATTCCCAGGCAAGCGCACGATGTGCAAATGGATCCAGGGTCAGCTCGAGGCGGTGCTGCTCGCCGACGGCGTCAAGGCCGAGGATATCTACCCGCTCGACGTCGACCGCGCCTTCAAGAAGCTGGAGCCGCTTCTGCCGAACCTGATCTTCTGGGAGTCGGGTGCGCAGAGCCAGCAGCTCTTCCGCGACGGCGAGGTGGTGATGGGCAACATCTGGCACACCCGCGCCAACCTGCTGCGCAAGGAGAACCCCCAGTTCACCTGGACCTGGAACAACAATCTGATGTTTGCCAGCGCATGGTCCGTGCCGAAGGGCAACCCCGCCGGCAAGAAGGTGTTCGACTTCATCAACTCGTCGATGGAGCCGGAAGGCCAGATCACCCTGCTGCGCATCATGGGGAACGGCCCGTCCAATCCCAAGGCGCTCGCTCTCATGACCGAGGACGACAAGGCGGTCTATTCGCTGGCGCCGGAGAACGCCAAGACAGGCTTGAAGATCTCGGCCGCGTATTACGCCGACAACGAAGCCGCGCTGCAGAACAAGTTCCTCGATTTCATCTCTCGCTGATCAGGGACGGCCACCGGCTTCCAGGCCGGTGGCCGGATAGCCGCCATGTCGTCTTTCCAGCGTTGGGCCTTCGGCCTGACGGTGCCGGCCGCGCTATTGACGATCTGTCTCTACGTGGTCCCCATCCTTCAGGTGCTGGCGCTCTCATTCACCGAGCCGACCTTCGGCTTCGGCAATTATGTCGAGATGTTCGGCAGCGCCGCGATCGGGCGGGTGGTGCGCACCACGATGATCGTCTCGGCGGTGACGACGGTGCTGACGATCGTCGTGAGCTATGTGGTCGCCTTCGCGCTGGTCCACATGCGGCCGGCCGCGCGCCGCGTCGCGCTGTTCATGGTCATGGTGCCGTTCTGGGTCTCGGTGCTGGTGCGCGCCTTTGCCTGGATCACCATCCTGCGCCGCAACGGTGTGCTCAATTCGGCGCTGGTCGGCAGCGGCGCGATCGCCGAGCCGCTGGAACTCGTCTACAATCAGTTCGGCGTGATCGTCGGCATGGTCCACTACATGATGCCGTTCGCGATCCTGCTGCTCTACGCCAACCTTTCCGAAATCGACCCCCGCATCATCCAGGCGGCGCGGTCGCTTGGGGCGAGGCCCGTCACTATCTTCACCCGCGTCTGGCTGCCGCTCAGCCTGCCCGGCCTTGCGATCGCCAGCCTGTTCATCGTCATCTTCTCGCTCGGCTTCCTGGTGACGCCGGCCATCCTCGGCGCCGGTCGCGTGCTCATGGTCGGCGAATACATCTCGGTGCAGATCTCCTCGACCTTGCGCTGGGGGGTGGCGACTGCCCTCTCCACGACGCTGCTGCTTGTCGTCGGGCTGCTGGTCGCGGTCGCCGCGCGCAGTCCCGCGCTTCGCGCCGCCTTCGAAGGCGGACGCCGATGAGCCCGCGTTTGCGTCGCATAGGCGAGCGCTGGCTGCCCTGGACCTTGGCATGGCTGCTGCTTGCCTTCCTCTTCGTGCCCGTCCTGGTGGTCGTGCCGGTGGCGCTGACGGCGAAGGACTATTTGTCGTTGCCGACCAGTGGCATCTCATTCCAGCACTTTGCCTCGCTTGCGGACTGGCGCGCCGGCTGGCTGCCGAGCATCCTGACCAGCCTGGGCATAGCGCTCGCCTCCAGCATCGCCGCAACCGGCGTGTCGGCGGCCTTCGCCATCGGCGCCTGGGTCTATGCCGGGCGATGGCCCTCGACCCTGCGCATCATTCTGCTCTCGCCGCTTATCGTGCCGCCGATCATCTATGCTGTCGGCATGGTGCGGCTGTGGTCGAAGCTGTCGCTGCTCGACAGCTGGCTCGGCGTCACCATCGTTCATGCCATCCTGGCGATGCCGCTTGCCGTTCTGGCGATCGGCGCCTCGCTGTCGAACCTCGATCCACGCCTCGTCCAGGCCGCGCGATCGCTGGGCGCCCGCCCGCCCACCGTCTTTGGCAGGGTGATCCTGCCCAATATCCTGCCGGGCACGATCGCCGGCGCCATCCTGGCCTTCATCGTCTCCTGGGACGAGATCACGGTGACGCTCTTCATCACCAGCCGTCGGCTGGTGACGCTGCCGCGCAAGATATGGACAAGCATCGCCGACGCCGTCGACCCGGCGCTGGCCGCCATCGCCACCGTCATGCTCGTCGTCACCATCATCTGCCTGTTGCTGCGCTTGACCGTATGGGAGCGTCTTGCGCAGCGCCGGTCGTGAACCCCTCATCCAGTCCACAAGTTCAGAAAGGAAATCAAGGACATGTCAGCACACACCGCCGCAATGAGCGAACACGAATATCGCGAGGCGAAGTTCTTCCAGACATTCGGATCGGTGCCGACGCCGGCTTTCCACGATCCGGAGGAGCAGACGCGCGTCTGGGGACGCCCATGGGGCTGCACCAACGATGTCGGCAAGCTGCGCGCGGTGCTGATGCATCGCCCGGGCGAGGAGATCAACGTCGTCGACAAGAACAAGCCGATGCCTGAGATCGGCGGCTTCGGCGATCCGGAGAAGGGTTGGTACTTCATGGGTAAGACGCCGCCAGATCTCGCCGCCATGCAGGCGGCCCATGACGCGTTCACCGCGCTGCTTCGCTCGGAAGGCGTCGATGTGATCCTCACCGAGAAGGCAGCGCCCGGCGCGCTCAAGTCGACCTTCTGCCGCGACAGCGTCATCGGCGTCAAAGGCGGCGCCATCGTCACCCGCCTTGCCCGGCGCGCTCGCCGCGGCGAGGAACTGATGGTCACCCAGGCCCTGGCAAGGGCCGGCTGCCCGATCCTGGGAACGTTGCATGGCGAAGCGGTGTTCGAGGGTGGCGGCTTCGCGCTGATCGACGAAAAGACGGCGGTCTGCTCGCTCTCCGTCGCCTGCAACGAGGAAGGCATCCGCCAGGTCGAGATGATCCTGAACAGCCTCGGCGTCGAGCTGATCAAGGTGCCGATGCCGGGCTATCGAATCCACATCGACGGCAGCTTCATGATGATCGATCACGAGACCGCCATCATCAACATCAACGAGCTCCCTTACTTCTTCATCGACCGCCTCAAAAAGCGCGGCATGAATCTGATCGAGCTGCCGCCCGAGGATAATGCCTTCTCGTTGAACTGCCTGGCCATCGCGCCCGGCAGGGTCGTCATGCATGCCACCCGTACTCCCCGGCTCGCCGAGCGGCTGGACAAGGCCGACATCACCATCTTGACGCTCGACTATGAATGCATCGAACTGAACGGCGGCGGCATCCATTGCTCGACAGGGCCGCTCGCCCGGGACCCGAACTGAATGGCTTTCCTCGACATCCGCACGCTTCGCAAGGCCTACGGATCGGCAATCGCGCTCGACGGCGTCGACCTGTCGATCAACGAGGGCGAATTCGTGACCTTGCTCGGCCCATCCGGCTCGGGCAAGACGACCCTGCTGATGTCGATCGCCGGTTTTACCA
Organism: Mesorhizobium sp. M2A.F.Ca.ET.037.01.1.1; assembly: GCF_003998075.1. Classification (NCBI taxonomy): domain Bacteria; kingdom Pseudomonadati; phylum Pseudomonadota; class Alphaproteobacteria; order Hyphomicrobiales; family Phyllobacteriaceae; genus Mesorhizobium; species Mesorhizobium sp. M2A.F.Ca.ET.037.01.1.1. Next base: position 8,444 of record NZ_RZSA01000169.1, read on the forward strand.
GGCCGGACTCCGGAACGATCCTGCTCGACGGCGCCGACATCACCGGCGTCGATCCCGAGGACCGCAACTTCGGCCTGGTTTTCCAGGGTTATGCGCTGTTTCCCCATCTGTCGGTGGCAAACAACATCGCCTTCCCCTTGCGCGTGCGCAAATGGGACAACGCGCGCATCGCCGCGCGCGTTGACGAAGTCATGAAGCTGGTCGGCCTCGACCAGCTCGCCGCACGCAAGCCGCGCGAACTGTCCGGAGGCCAGCAGCAGCGCGTGGCCATCGGCCGCGCGCTTGCTTTCGGACCGAAGATCCTGCTGCTCGACGAGCCTCTCTCGGCGCTCGATCGCAAGCTGCGCGACGCCATGCAGCGTGAGTTGAAGCGTCTCCACCAGGAAACCGGCGTCACGTTCGTTTTCGTCACGCACGACCAGGAAGAGGCCTACGCCATGTC
>NZ_RZSA01000016.1:0-19104 GCF_003998075.1 Mesorhizobium sp. M2A.F.Ca.ET.037.01.1.1
ATACGGCACTATCCATGGTCCAACCACTGTGAGCACGATGATGACGAGCCAGACGATACAGATTATCCGCTGCCAAGACGGCAGCCGCCGATAAGTGCCAAGGACGGTGTTCATCATCGGTGGCTACCGGTCGCCGGCAAGTCTGGGGTCAACGAACAGCATGGCGATGTCGACCAGAAGGTAGATCGTCGCCGTCACGATGGCCGACACCAGAACGAAGCTCTGCAGCGGCGCATAATCCGCCGTTGCGATGGCCTTGATCGCGTATTGGCCGATCCCATTGAGATTGAAGACCGATTCCACTAGGACCGCCCCGCCGAGCAGAAATCCGGATACGACCCCGGTCATAACCAATGTCGGGCCGGCCGCGCTGCGGAGAGCGCGCAGGAAGGTGGTCCGGCGTGGCAGCCCGAGCATTATACCGTAGAGTGTGTAGTCACTGGCGAGGGCTTCCTCCATACGGCCGCGCAGCATTTTGAAGATCGGCGCACCGTAGACGAACGCCAGGGTCCCGACCGGCATCGCCATATGAAGGAATACCGATTTCACGAGTTCCGTATCGCCGGCGATGATGCTGTCTACCAAGACGAAACCGGTGATCCGTTCAGGCGGTATGTCAAGAATGCCCAGTTGCCCCTCCGGGCCGGGCAACCAGCCGAGCGTCACGAAGAACACGAAGATCAGCAGCAAACCTAGAAGGAAATCGGGAAGCGCTCCGGCCAGCATGCCGTACCCAACCGCCAGCCGCCGAAGCTGGCCTACGAACGGATTGAGTGAGTCCGAGGCGGTCACGATCGCCATCGGAACCAGGATGAGGAGAATTGTCAGCAGCGACAGGAAGATCAATTCCAGAGTAGCCGGGAGGCGCGTCGCAAGATCTTCGGCCACGAAGGTGCCGTTTACCCAGGAGCGGCCGAAATCGCCCTGTAAAAGACGTTTAAGATAGACGGTGTACTGTTCCCAAATGGGTCGGTTGAGGAGCAATTCGCCTCTGAGTTTTTCAACCGTCGCTTCCGGAGCGAGCGGGCCGAGCTGCAGGCGCGCGGGATCTCCGGGCAGCAATCTGACGATACCGAAAGTGACAAACGATATGGCAAGGAGTTGCGGCACCAGTACCAGAAGGCGATAGCCGAGGTGTTTCAGAAGCTTCATCGAGATCTTTCGATGCGGGGCCTCAAGGCGCCGCGCGTTATTACGGCAACGGGGCGGGGGCAGCCCCCCGCCCGGATAACGTCAGGGCGCAATATTCAGATCGCGCACCTGATAATAGTTGCCCGGATACCATTTGTACCCTCTCACCTTGTTGGAGAAGCCGAGGCCGAAGTAAGGCTCGACGACCCATCCAAGCGGAGCATCGGCATGGATCAGCTTCTGCACCTCCTCATGTGCCTTGATGCGCTCTTCCATTCCGGTCACGCTGCGGCCGGCGGTCAGAAGTTCGTCGACTTTCTCGTTCTTGTACTTCTCGTAGTTCACGGCGCCGGTCGACGAATAGATCAGCGTTGAGGCATAGCTTGGGTCGGGCTGAATTGGGAAGTCGATCCACAGCGCGAGATGCGCCTGCTTCGACTGGACGGTGGAGGCGAGGGCAGCTACGGGAAGCTTTTTGAGCGTCAGGTCTATCCCGGCGTCTGCGAACGAAGTTTTCAGCAGAATCGCGATGGATTCCTGGACGGGATCGTCAGCGCTGTAGATGAGTTCATCGCTCAGATTAGTTACCCCCGCAGCTGCCAGCAACTCCTTGGCCTTGGCCGGGTCGTAGGAAAAGTCGGCGAAGGTTACGTGCCCAGGATAGATGCTCGGATAGACGCCCTGGAACTCCGCGGCCATGCCCCGGTAGATGTTCTTGACGATATCCTGACGGGGGATCAGCAGATTGATGGCCTGGCGGACGCGCGCGTCCTTGTAACTGTCCAGCGCGTTGTTGATGACGATGAAAAGGTTCTGGTTTCCCTTCACCGCGATCGGCTTAGCAACGGACGATCCAGACAGGGACATGATCTGGTCGGGCGAGAGGCCGTCGGCGATGTCGACCGTACCCCGGTTGAGAAGCGCCAGCCGGTTCGTACTTTCCGGCACCACCTGGAAGATGATCCGCTTCACCGGCAGCTCGCCGCGCCAGTAGTTGGGATTAGCGTCCATGACCACCCGCTTGCCTGCTTCCCAGGTCGTCACTGAATAGGGGCCGAAGCCGCCCCCATGCTGGGAAATCCAAGCGTCTCCCCACGGGTCCTCAGCGGTTGCATGCTTCTTGATCTCGGTGGAATCGTACCAGGGCCAGTAATTGTTCGTCAGGATCGTGCACGCCAAGGGCATGGGCTGCTCGGACGTGATGTTAACCGTGTAATCGTCGACCTTCGACCATTTCGCCCGATCGTCGACGTTGGCTATGGCCATCAAGAAGGCATCGATTGCCTTGGTAGCCAACGCGCGGTCGACGCGCCAGAGCACGTCGCCAGCCGTGAATTCATTGCCTGGAGCCGATTTGACACCCTTGCGCAGCAGGATTGTGGCCTTCTTGCCGTCCGCCGAAAGTTCGCATCTGTCGATGATGCTTGCCTTCAGCTTTCCGCTGCGGAGATCGGGATAGCTAAAATCGTCCTGCGGGCGGGGATCGAAGGCAGCGCCCGTTCCAAACGGATACGACCCGGCTTCCCATTGCATCCCCTCGTCGTAGACTTGGGCGGCCATGATCCAGGTCTGTGGACTGACATCCTTGTTGAGGTCGATGCCTTGGGGCGTACCCGGTATGGCGACGACCAATGTGTCTTTCGCTGATGCTGAGAGCGTGCCCGCTCCGAGCAGGAGGGCTGCGGTGAACGAGAGCGAGAGAAATTTTGCGCGTATATGCACTGCAGGCATAGGCAATCTCCTTGTGGCGTTTAACTGACATGGCCCCAGCGGCGGCAGGCGGACTGGTGCGACGCCGCAATTTCGACGAGTGGAGGTTTTCCGCGCGAGCAGGCTTCCTCGCGTATTGGGCAGCGTGGATAGAGCTGGCACTCGTCCTTGGTTTCGATGGCGGAGGATATTTCGCCCTGGATCACGTAACGATCTGGCTTGCGGGAAGGATCGGGAAACAGCACCGCCGACAGAAGCGCGCGGCTATAGGGATGACGCTGGCTGGCGATGATATTTTCCGTCGGCGCCACCTCGACCAGGCAACCCAGATACATGATCGCTATGCGATGGCTGATCTTCGCCACGGAGTTGAGGTCGTGGGAAATGAAGATGTAGGCGGTCTTGAGCTCGGCCTGGATGTCTTTCAGCGTCCGAAGCAGTGCCGACCGAGCGGTCGAATCGAGCTGCGAGGTTGGCTCGTCAAGGATCACGAGGTCGGGCCTGGTGACCAGTGCCCGGGCAATTCCCACTCTTTGCTGCTCGCTGGTCGTCAGGTCGGCCGGCAGTGCATGAACCACGTCGTAGGGCAACCCCACCAGGTCGAGCATCTGGCGAATGCGCCCGTCGCCGGCTCCATGGTCGACGTGATGGATATTCAACGGCTCCCGTAGGCTTGCGCCGATCGACACACGTGGATCAAGCGAGCCAAAAGGGTCCTGGAATACGAGTTGGATGCGGGCGCGCGCGGACCGCAGCGCCCGTGGTGTCAGTGTCGTCAAGTTCTTCCCGTCGAGGTAGATGCTGCCCGATGTCGGCTCGATTAGACGCAGGATGCAGCGCCCGACGCTGGTCTTGCCTGAGCCGCTCTCGCCGACGAGCCCGAGCGTTTCCCCTCTCTGCAACGAGAACGAAACGTCGTTCACGGCAATGAGCGTTTTACCGCGCTTCAGGTCGAAGGTCTTTGTTAGCCGCTCGACGCGCAGGAGAGGTTCACTGCCTGCCACGGCCATCAGCGGGCGCCCGCGGAGAGCTTGAGCCTTAGCCGCCGCGTTCCATCGACGTCGACTGAGAGGTTGTCATCAGTCGTTGAACCTTCAAAGACAACGCCGTAGACATCCCGGGCGCGGTCGATGGTCTCGTAGCCTTCGACGATGTCGTAGAGGACGCGGTCGGGGCTACGATCCAAAGGATCGCCATATCCGCCGCCGCCATTGTCGATCCCCTTGATCCACTCGCCTTCCGCAAGCGGGCAAACGACATAGGCATCCAGTTTGGTGGCTGATCCGTCGCGTTCGATCTTGAAATTCGCACCTGAGCGGCCAGGCTTTCCCCCATGTACGCCACGCGGCGGATTTTCCTGTCCATTGCTAATCGTCATGACGAGCATCTCGCCGCGATGTGGCCCGAAAACCACCTCAGTGCCCGGGCCTCCGCGGAAGCGGCCGGCGCCGGCCGAATTGACGGAGATCGTCATCGAGCGGACGAGCATCGGATAGCGCTGCTCGTCCACCTCCACGCTGTCTCGGTAGAGTAGACCGGCAGCCGGCGGAACCAACAGATAGACCATCCCATCGGATTGGGGCGAGGCAGGGCCACCCCCGCCCATTAGGAATATCTGGTTCACGAACGGCGCCTCATCCCGCCGCCGATCCTTTCCGGAAATCACGCTCGCGCCGACCGAATTGCAGCAATTGCCTTCGGCGAGGCCGAATCCATCTCCAAGCTGGCTGAATGCGGCCTGCGTCGTGTTGACGATGACGTCCGCCACCAACGTCGTCGCCGTCGAGCAGCTGTGCGGAAATTGTGGAATGCCTGCGACGCAGTTCTCCCGAAGCAAGACCTTGATCCGGCGAAAGCTGCCGGAATTGTGTGGTATGTCATGGTCGAGACAGTTGAACACCGCCGTCATCGCATTGGCCGTCGCGGTGGCCTCGGTCTGGTTGATCCCGCTTTCCACGCAGTCGGGGTTGTCGCGCAGGTCCACGACGATCGACGCATTCACCGGATCGATCTCGGCTTTGACGTTGATGATGATTTCCGACGGCTGGAAGGGCGGCAGCGCGTCCAGCCTCCCGGACATCTCGAAGCTGCCGGCAGGGAGCTTGCGTATGGCCTGGGCGCATCGGCGCTCCGAATAGTCGAACCATTGCGCGATGAAAGTCCGGACCGTGTCGACGCCATACTTTTCTACGAAGCTCTTGAGCCGCTCCTCGCCGATCCGGCAGGCGCCGACACTGGACAGGTAGTCGCCATACCACTGCCCGGGAATGCGGATACGACTGCGGCACATGCGGACGATGTCTTCGCAGTCCTTGAAATCCTCCTGGATCCGAATGCACGGAAAGATCAGCGAGCCTTCTTGATATACATCCGTCGCGGCGGCGAAATAGGTCGTCGGAACGCTGTTGCCGCAGTCAGCCTGGTGCGTTTTGACGACCGTCGTGAACAGATGCTCGTGTTCGTGGAACACCGGCACGAGGAACGTGTGATCGGCCGCGTGCGAATTGCCCAGATAGGGATCGTTGTGAAGGTAGGCGTCGCCCGGCTTTAGATCCGGATGTAGCCGGCTCATCGTCTCGGCCTGGAGGTTGACGCCGTAAATGTGGATGGGCAGGGCTTCGGCAGCGCTTAGCAGTTCGTTGTTGCCTGTCACGATCGCGCATGAGAAGTCGCGCGCCATGCCAATCATCGACGACCGTGCCGAGAGCAGAACGGTGTTCGTCATTTCGCGCACGATGGCCTCGACGCGATTGGACATGATGGCAAGCTGGACGGGATCGAGCATCTTATCGTTAGCAGTCGCCATTGTCCAAACCCCTTAGTCCCGAAACCGGTGTGAGGATGTAGTTGTCTCTCAGCGTCACGCGTGCCGAGGTCTTTGGATAGACGACGATGGTGGTCGTTGCCTCCTCGATGATCGCCGGACCGTCGATGTGGTCGCCGGGCGTCAGCTGATTGCCGTAATAAACGGGAACGCGAGTCATCCCCGTCTCTGTGAAATAGCAGGCACGGTGCTTCGCAGGCGCCGGCGTGGACCGGGCGGCTTCGGCCGTCGCGCTGGCTAGAGGCGGTTTCGTCAATTCGGCGCGCAGACGGGCCTTCCAGTTCACGCATTCGACCGCGCTGTGCACATCCCGGACGCCATACAGCCGTTCATGAATATCGTTGAAGGCGACCACCAGCGCCTCGATGTTTGCGTCTGTCTCAAATCTTTCCACGGGAACCGGGACTTCGATCTCGAACTGCTGTCCGCTGTAGCGCGCCTCGACGAAGAACGAGCGATGGAACCGCTGAATGCCGCGTGCGGCCAGCCGCTCCCGGAAATCTTCCAACTGCGCCTGGAGGGAGCTCAGAAGGGCATTGGCCTTGTCCATGTCGAAATCGGCCGTTGACAGGAAGCAGGACCCCGGGAACTCGACGACGATGTCAGAAAGTTGGGCTCCACAGGCGCTGAGCGCACCGGCGGTTCTGGGCAGGAGGACGCGATCGCATCCCAGCGTTTGGGCAATGGGCAGGATGTTCAGCCCCGCCGCACCGCCGCCAGCGACGAGGATGCTGTCGCGGGGGTTTACGCCGTCGTTTACCGTGATGCTTTGGATCGCGCCGATCATGTTCTCTGTCGACAGTGTCAATATGCTGGTCGCGGTCTCATGAAGGCTCTTGCCGATCTGCTCAGCAATTTGTCCGACGATCGCTTCAGCCGCGCCGACGTCCAGCTTCATGCGTCCGGCAAGGAAATAATCGGGATCGAGGTAGCCCAGCACCACCGCCGCATCGGTCACCGTCGGGCTCGTCCCGCCGCGGCTGTAGCACGCCGGTCCGGGCACCGATCCAGCACTCTTCGGCCCGACCCTGAAAAGTCCGCCGGAGTCAATCCAGGCGATTGAGCCGCCGCCGGCGCCGACGCTTCGCACATCGACGGTGGACATACCGAGGTTGTGGCCGACATACTGCTCGCCGAACCACGTCTCACGCGTGTATTTGACCATGCCTTGCCGAACCAGGCTGACGTCGAAGGTGGTTCCGCCCGCATCAACGACGATAATGTCGTTACCGAGCTTTTCGCTTTCGGCATAGGCGAGGCCGGCCAGCGGAGCCATGGCCGGCCCGGACATCACCATGTAGCTTGGTTTGGCTATGACGTCTTCGATGTGCATCACGCCGCCAAAGGAGGTGCTGACCAGAAGCTCGCCGGTGAACCCTGCTTCGGCGAGATCCTGCTTCAGGGCGCTCAGATGCTCCTGCATCAGCGGCTTGAGGGAGGCGTCTATGGCAGTCGACGACGCGCGCGGATACTCGCGGATGATCGGATTGAGCTGGTGCGACAGGGTGAACGGGACGCCCGGTAGTATCTCGGCGATGCGTTTGCCGACCGCAAGCTCGTGCGTCGAATTCACGATCGACCACAGAAGGCATACGGCAATCGCCTCGACGCCCTTCGCCTTGATCTCATGCAGAATGCGGTCGAGCGCCTCAACGTCGATGGGCATCAGCACCTCACCCGCCGCGTCGACACGCTCCGGAATCTGCCAGGTCAGGCGACGCGGGACGTAAGGCGGCGGAAGATCGATGTTGAGCTGTGTGGCGTTGAGCTTGCCCCCCTGCCGATAGACGAGGATGTCGGGAAACCCTTCTGTTACCAGGAAGGCTGTCTTGGCCACCTTCTGTTCGACGATCGCATTTGTGGCGCGGGTGGTGCCGTAGATCAGCACGCTCGTGTCCTTCAGCAGCGCCTCCACGGGCAGGCCGAGCTGGGCCGCAGCGCTGGCGACCGATGCCGAGAAACCCTCGAAGCTGCGGTGTGGCGTGGTGAGCGCCTTTCCAAGCACAAGCTTGCCGTCGGCGTCAGTGACGATGACATCCGTGAAGGTACCACCGGTGTCGACCGATATTCGAAAACTCATTTGTGGCCCTCAAATACCGATACAGTGGGGGTAGGCAGTTGCACCCTGTCGAAGAGCAGGGTCAGATTGATCCGCCGATGTACATACCCGTCGCGAAATCGGAAGGGCAGGCTTTCATGCAGCAGGCTCGAGTCGAAGATCACGGCGCGATTGCCGCGATAAGGAATGTCGACATATTCCGACGCCGCGGCCTTCGCGGTGCACCATGCGGCTCGGTCGCCGTTGTAGTCCCCGAAGTCCCAGCCTTCCGGAGCCTTGACATCGTAAATTCTCAGGCCGCCGGCCCTGCCGGGCTCCGCCGAACTTTCCGGAGTTAGCCAGACATTGACGTTGATCGCAGCCTGGTCAGCATGCACCGCCGTGCCGGTGCCCTCGCTCGGATATTTGAATGCCCACAACTGGCTGAGCCCGTGCCCCTTGAGCAAGTCAGGAAGCAGGCGGGGCAATTCCTCGGCTAGGCGCACCGCTGTTTCCGGCGCAAAGCCGTCGTGGAGATAAGCGCCAAGATATCCTCCTCGGCGCTTGCAATCGAACCATACGGTGGCCTCGCGACAGAAGCGTACCAATGTTTCCAACGCTTCTGGCGACAGGAAGTTGTCTACGATGGCGAAAGAACGTCCTGTCGCAAAAGCAGCTTCTACGTCGGATCCGTTCAGGCCTCCGCCGACAACCGCGTCTTTCGAATGCGGAAGCGACGGTATATTCACCGCCCGTCCGTAGACGCCGCTGGTTGCCGTGATCTCCTCGCTCGTCATCTCGAACGGATCCGAAAAGCCGTGCGCCACTGCACGGCGCCGCGCGATATGGCGATAGATCGCTGCTTTCCCTGCCAGACTCTCATCGATGCAGCCGATCCACCAAAGGTATTCGAGTTGCTCGGCGTCGTGCTCCAGACGCGCCACTGACGTGATCGATGCACCTCCCGACCGGAGTGGATCGACGATGTTTGCGGCGGACGTCTTGCTGTACCAGCGGGAACTGCGCCCGAGGTCAAAAGACTGCTTGAAGCAAGCGACCGCCTGCCGAAGATTGCCCTGCCGCTTCAACGCTTGGCCAAGATCGTTGTGAGCGTCGGGCGCAAATGGGTCCAGAGCGATTGCGAACTTGAACGCCTTAGTCGCCGCGGCCATGTCGCCGGCGAAGAAAGCCGCCTTCCCAGCCAGCATATGGCAGACGCGGTTGCGCGGCATGGCGGCCGAAGCTTTGAGCAGATACGGCAAACCCTCCCTATGACGTCCGGCCAAGGTACAGGCGAAACCCCACATCATCTGGCTGGCGGGGTGACCGGGTCGCGCGGCAAGGGCCATGGCTGCCAAGTGAGACGCGGTTTCAACGTCACCATTGGTCGCTGCGGCGTTGAAGTCTTGGAAGAACGACGAAACCAAGTCTGGCTCTACCGATTTTCCAACGCTTTCTGCAGCACCGGAATACGCGTCGCGATGAGTTGGCTCTGCCTGGATCATGAGGGCCGATCTTCAACGCATTCTGGATCGCAGTTTAACGAATTGCGCTATCTACTTGTCGAATCGCGCTACCTCGAAGACTGTCGACGCTCTGGACGACGCGGAATAGGAAAGTGCGACGGTGTAGCGCCAAGCGAGAGATCTTCCTCGATCCCGCCGGGCGGTTCAGCGAGACCCTGGGAAACATTCCATGTCCTCACGATATAGAATCCGCCAACTCACAGATCGCGATCAAGCCCGCAGTTCCTCTCCACGGCTTCAACCCACAGAACAGGCGTCGGAAAATCACACCTCCCTGACAGGCCGGCGCATGTCAGCAGCCGGCTCACCGTCGCTTCGGACACGCCGGTTTGCAGAGCGATGTGCTTGCCGGTCAGGCGCTGCGGCGCAAAGCCACGATTACATCCGCCACCGCGGCTTCGGTTCGCCTCGGACTTGACTTGGCTCGCGAAGGACGGTCGACCATGCCGGCGCTTCCCTCGATCTGGAAGCGCTCCCCCAGCGCGCCACCACCTTCATGTCCGCGCCACATCGGCTTTGGAAAGACGGCCTTTAACAATGTCGCGGGACATCTGCTCTCGACGCAGCGGCGTCAGACGGGCATTCTTGCAAATGCTCATGCAGTCTTCCGAGAATCTGAGCCTTCGACAGGCCTCGGCGAGTTATGTCAATAGCACCCGTATACAGGAGATGGCCTTCTTGCGAGCCGGGAATGCGACCGAGGTTATGTTTTCCGGAGAGCCCCTGTCTATGGAGGCGATAGCGATATCCCGTTGCATGAACGAGCTTGCGAACGAGCATCTCCGGAGCAGTATCGGTGCCTCGCACCCGGATCACACGCTGGTTTGGCTGGATGGGTTAGTGTAGCATCTATGAAATATGGGCGCCTTGCCAGAAATTAATAAGATTAATAGGAAAATGATTGGTATCCTCAATGTTGTTTAGCATATATCCTGCATCAAAAACTGAACTTAGATCGATAAATACAAAGTACGGTTTGCAAAAAGACAACTGGAACGACTACAGTTTCCAAACTCTCTACGGTCTTTATTACAAGCCAGAGGAAGACAGTTCGGAGATTGTGTTCATTGGCGGCGTCAAAATCCTACGACGTGGGCAGGCCGCTGCCGATCCGTTGCAAGTCGATGATCCATTCGACCGTCTAGGTCCAGAGTTTTGTTCGGTTGGGACGTCGCTGGACTACTACGAGCGCCTATCCAATATCCGGCAAAGCGATCGCTATGAAATCGTAACAGCGTTGAATGACGTCATCGCGAACTCGCAACTCAGTGTCGAGTTCATGACCGAGCCCGGTTGGAAGACATCGCTTTTCCGCGATAATTCCGAGTGGGAGCGGTTCCTCGATGACGCAACGGCGGTATATAACAAAACATCGGGGCAATTGCCGGACATCACCGCCGCCTTCTCCTTCCGGCCGAGCGAGGCATCCGACGAGCTCAACCTAAATTTCAACGCGCCAGAGCCCCAGATGTATCCAGGGCCGTATCGTCGCGTGGGACCAAGCCGAAAAGAGGTTCTGCTTCCAAGGCGGATTGTTGCGCTGATCGGTCGTAACGGCTCGGGAAAAAGCACGGTTCTGGCCCGGCTGGCTCACGTTGCCTTCGCGTCGAAAGACGCGCGCACGAGCAGTGACGTCCGTGCGATGGGAGAGCTGACGCCCCCTGATCTCAATTTCTTCCGCATCATCACGGTTTCCTACAGCGCGTTCGACAACTTCACCGTTCCGGGCTTGGAAGCTCGAGACAGGCGGCAGCAGTCACTTGAGATCGAGAGGGGGCAAGGTCGTTTCGTCTATTGCGGTCTGCGTGACATCGCCGAGGAGGCTCGGGAAAACCTCGCGTACGAACCGCGACGGGTGCCCGCAGAGCCTAGGGAAAACGAATTGGGTCACCAGCGAAAGACGTATTTGAAATCGATCGACAAGCTCGCGGATGAGTTCGAGGCGTTGCTCAAACGGATCAACACGACGGGGAAGAGAAGTCTCTTTCAAGCAGCGCTAGAACCGATCTTCGCCGACCCTTCTTTTTCGCAGCTCAGCGAATTAGCACCGGTGGAGCTGCTTGACGAAAATCCCCGCCAAAGCTTCATGGGCTGGAGCACGGGGCACAAGATCGCGTTGCATGTCGTCGCGTCGTTGGTCGCAAACGCCACACGAAAGTCCTTGGTCCTGTTCGACGAGCCGGAGACCCACTTGCATCCGCCCCTCGCAGCCGCTTTGATGCAGTCTCTACGCATCATCCTCGAAGAGACCAACGCATTCTGCATAGCGGCCACGCACTCGGCCGTGGTTATTCAAGAAACATTGGCTCGCCACGTCCGCATCGTCACTCGCAGTGGTGACGCGATGCAGTTCGCGAAGCCGCGCCTTGAAACCTTTGGCGAGAATCTAGGCGTTCTCACATACGACATCTTCGGCCTCACGGTGGCGGGCACCGATTTTCATGAAGTTCTCAATCTTCTGGTCAAAGGCGTGAAGGAAATTGAAGAAATTGACGCGCTGTTCAATCCAGGCCTGAGCGCCCAGGCTCGTGCCTACGTCCTCTCCAAGCTCGCGGCGAAGAAGAGGGCGAATTGAGAAATCTACCGATGCCCTCTCGCGCAAGCGCGAAAGACGACCTTAAGAAGGTCCTTATCAAGTACAGCTACCGCGGTCCGCAGGGCTATGCCGCGGGTGACGCCGAGATAGATTCCATTTTGGCGCTCTACGATGAATATGACCAAGGACCCGCGGTGCCCTCGAACTCTCTAAAGGGCCAGGGCCTCGTCGAGAAACTGAACGAGGCGGTGGCGCATGCGTATGCACACACCTACGAGGGGAGAAAAATCCCTCATGTCCGAGAACAAGCATTCAAGGGCGTCAGCCATTGCCCGATATGTGGAATTAGTAAGCCAGGCGAGCTGGATCACTTTTTTCCTCAGTCCAAATACAAGCCACTTACCATTTATTCCCGCAACCTTGTCCCGCTTTGTCACGATTGTAATTACATCAAGAAGGCCAAGGACGAGGAAGCCGGAAATCGACTGTTCCCTCACGCGTATTTCGATATCTTGCCGGACGAGGACTTCGTGCGTGCCGACGTCGCCATCGTGAATGGCGGCTTAGTGGCCAATTTCTCTGTCGCTCAAAATGTCGCCAACATGCCGCCAGCCTTATACGACAGGCTCGTCTATCAGGCGAACACGCTCAACCTGAGCGAAAGATTTGGCGAGGAGATATCCGGCGTGCTCGTGAGCCACATTGTAAATCTTCACCTGATGTTTCGGGAAGGCGCGCAAATGGTGCGGCGTTTCTTACTCACGCAAGCGGCTGTGGAAAGACAGACCTATCATCGCAATCATTGGCGACCGGTCCTCCTTCAAGCGCTCGCCGATCATGCTCTCTTCTGTAACGGGGGCTTTGCGATAGTGGCGCCGATGGATCCCCAGCTACTTGAGGGCATGACGGCTGACACCGAAGGCTAAGCCCACCAGATTGAGGCTCGGGTGCGGATGGCCGTGCACTGCCACGTCGGTTAGCTCGTGGATGCTGGCTCACACCAGCTCCGCCGTTGGCCCCCTATGATCGCGGTTGCCGAGCACGAGGTGCTTTTCTCCGTTGAGCAGCGGCCGGTAGTCGTCCGATTCCGCCGCAGGATCGTTCGTGACGGGAGGCGTGGCCGCGAGCAGGCCGTAGTGGCGGATGCGATGGAAGCCGCGCGGCAGGACATGGAGCAGGAACCGGCGGATGAACTCGTCTGTGGCGAGCGTCATGGAAGGCGACGTCGGCGACCTCGGCCGGCAGGGTGAAGGCGACATGGAAGTAGCCGACCGGCAGCAGATCGGCTTCCCGCTCGGCAAGCCAGGTCCGCGCCGCCGCGCCCTGGCATCTGGGACAGTGCCGGTGCCGGTTGCGGCTGCTGTTCTAGGCGATGCGCCACTGACCGCAGTCCTCGCAGGCCCGCCAAGGGCTGCGGTGCGGCAGTTCTCGATCGCTGACATCACGTTGAGATGATGATGGCTCAGGTGCCCTGCATGGGTGGCCCGGTAGGCAGGCCCAGCAGCACGGAAGATGTCGGCAACCTCCAGGTCCGCGCGCACCGGTTCAGCCGGGAGGTGACTTATCCTCCATCAGCGCCATCAGCCGGTCGAGCGGCCCTTTGACCGCGTGGATCGTCCGGGTCGAGACCTTGGTGTGGAGCGCTGTCGTTTCGAGCTTGCTGTGCCCGAGCAGCACCTGGATGACGCGGATGTCGACATCCTGCTCGAGCAGGTGGGTGGCGAAGCTGTGCCGCAGCGTATGCGGGCTGACGCGCTTGCGGATGCCGGCGACTTCGGCGGCTTCCTGAACCGCGCAATGGAGTTGCCGCGTCGAGATCGGATCGGTGCAACTGCCCCCCGGGAACAGCCAGCCATGCGGAAGCGTCACCCCGCGACGCCTGCCTTCGCGCCACCACAGCCGCAGCAGTTCCAAGAGTTGCGGCGAGAGCATGGCGTTGCCATCCTTGCGCCCTTTGCCCTGTTCGATGCGGATCAGCATGCGTGTGGAGTCAATATCATCGACCTTGAGGTGCGCGACCTCCGACACGCGCAGGCCAGCGCCATAGGCGACACCGAGCGCGGCCTTGTACTTGATGCCAGGTGCTGCTTCGAGCAGCCGCGCCGCTTCCTCCACGCTCAGCACGTCCGGCAGCTTGCGTGGATGGCGCATGATGACCAGCACACGTGCCAGATCCCGCCGCGTCAGGAACAGGAACCGCAACGCCGAGACGGCGCCGTTGATGGTCGCAGGCCCGACGCCGTTCTCATGCTGATACAACTGGAAGCGGCGGATGTCCTCGGGCGTCGCGGTATCGGGAGAGCGTCGGAGGAAGGCTGCGAAGCGCCGGACGTGACGAACATAGTCCTGCTGGGTATGGGAGCCCAGGCCCCGCATGAGCATGTCTTGCTGCATGCGCTGGCGAAGTGGCGTGATCGGTGCATCGGTCGACAGAGTATCCACGGCAGGTTCCTCTCGTTGAAGGAACTCCATTGTCAGATCGCAGCTTCTACCCGCTCAAGACCAATGCCTGTCACGCCATCTCAGAACTAGGCGCCCCTCCCGCGAAGCGGGTTAGTGCATGCGGCGCAAAGCTGCCATTAAGACGCTGGACTGTTTTTTGCAGGAAGCTGAACGCACCGATCATGCCGGAAGCGGGTCATATCTGGCCACTCCCGGTTAGCTCGACCTATCCCGTCGACGTAAGGATAACGTCCATTGAACGCTGACACGGCTCGCCCATCTTTCTTCGGGGACCATATTCCGTAACAAATGGCTGCCCCAGTAGACCTTTGACTGCAATTCAGCCGCAATGCTATGTGACTGATTTTATACCCTTAATTCGGATAGGAAAATGAAAATCCAGGATCCTGGCGCCCCAGCCATCCCTCACATTGCCAACCAGCTCCGCCCCGGGCATCGCCCAGCGCAGGATCAGCGTTGTTTCAACTGCGCTGCGTGGCGATCTGCCTCGGAACCAGGAACCTGGCCGCAAGGGCGCAGAGCAAGATGGTGAACATCAGGATCAGCGCCACCAGCGCGTTGATATCCGGCGAGAAACCCAGTCGCATCATCGCCCACAGGCGTACCGGCAGCGTCGTCTGGGTGCCGGTGACCAGAATGGTGATCATGGTCTCGTCGAATGACAGGGCGAAAGCCAGGATGGCGCCGCCCACCGTCGCGCTCGAAAGGTTGGGCAGGATGACGCGCCAGAAGGTCTGCCATTTGGTCGCGCCGAGGTCGTAGGAGGCCTCGACCAGCGTGCGGCTCATCGACTGCAGGCGCGTCAGCACCGTGCGATAGACGATGGCGAGCACGAAGACCGTATGGCCTATGACGACCGTCAGCAGCGAGCGTTCGAGCCCGATCTCACGGAAGAAGATCAACAGCGCCAGGCCGCTGATGATGGGCGGCATCAGGAACGGCAGAAAGACGATGAACTGCAGCAGCGAGCGGCCGGCGCGGCGGCCATGATAGTAGAGGGCCAGCAATATGCCGCTCACGACCGAGAGGACGACCGTGCAGACGCCGACGACGAGCGTGGTGCGGAGGGCGGCCAGAATCTCGTGATTCCCAGCCAATGCGACATAGGTCTCGACCGTCGGTGACGACCAGTCGACCTCGCCGCGCGCCACGGGAAAGAAGGACGACGCGATGGGCACGAAAAGCGGGCTGTAGAGCAGCGCCGCGACCAGGACGGTTATCGCGGCGAGAAGGATGGTGGAGAGGCGCGGCGCTGCGATCAAAGCGAGGTCCCCCGATTGCGCCCGAAGCGCTCGCCGAGAAGGATCGCGACGATCACCACGACGGCCAGCGCCACCGACAGAGCGGCGCCGAAGGGCCAGTTATAGGCGGTGCCGAACTGGCTGTAGAGGATGCGGCCGAAGGTGAAGCCGCTGATGCCGCCGACCATCTGCGGCGTCAGGAAATCGCCGATCGCCAGCACGAAGACGAAGCTCGCCGCCGAGGCGACGCCGGGCAGGGACAGCGGCAAGGTGATGCGCAGGAACGTCTGCAGGCTGCTTGCGCCGAGATCGTCGGACGCGCGCAACAGCACCTGCGGGATGCGCTCCAGTGCCAGGAAGATCGGCAGGATCGCGAAGGGAATCAAAAGCAGCGTCAGCGTGAGCAGGATAGCGTTCATGTTGAAGACGAAGAGCGTCGACGGCTCGGCGAGAATGCCAAGTCCGACCAGCGCCTTGTTGAGAAAACCATTGAGGCCGAGAATGCTGCGTATCGCGTAGATCTTGATGACGTAGCTCATCAAGAGCGGCACCATGAGCAGCATCAGCAGCGCGTAACGCCAGCGGCCGCGCAGCGTGGTCAGGAAATAGGCTGTCGGATAGGCGAGCAGGATCGAGATCACCGCCACCGACAGGCAGAGCACGATCGTGCGCCAGAACACCGGGAGGAAGACGGGATCGGTGAAGAAGCGGAGATAGTTGGCGAGCGTCGGCGCATAGACGATCTGGCCCTGGTCGACGCTGAAGAAGCTGTAGACCAGGAAGATCGCCAGTGGCACCAGGACGAACACCACCGGCAACGCAAAGGCAAGCGCGGTGACCAGCGGCGACCAGCGGATGGCGACGGGACGCGCCAGGCCAGCGCTCTTCATGCCAGCACCAGATGGCCTTCGTGCGGCGCGAAGGAAAGCGCCACGGTCTCACCGGTCCTGAGCGCGCTGCCGTCCACCCGGCTCGGAAAGCGCAGCCTGAGGCGATGCGCGGCATCGCCGCCGGCCGTGATGGTGGCGACCGTCGAGGAGCCGGCAAAGGCAAGATCGGCGACGATGCCGGAAAGACGGTTCCCGGCATCGCCGTCGCCGGCAAGTCGCAGCGCTTCGGGGCGGAAGGCGGCGAAGCCGCTGGCGCCGGTCGCCGCGGCCTTGAGATGCGGCTGGCCAGCGACCGAACAGACCAGCCGGCCGAGCGCCGTCTCGATCGCGCGGAATTCGCCCTGCGTCTCAGCGAGCCTGCCTCCCACGAGATTGTTCTCGCCGAAGAAGCGCGCCACGAACTCGCAGTTCGGCTTGTAATAAAGCTCGTGCGGGCTGCCGAGCTGGCGGATATGGCCGGCCTGCATGACGCAGATCCGGTCGGCCATGCCGATGGCTTCCTCCTGGTCGTGGGTGACGAACAGGAAGGTGGTCTTGACCTCGCGCTGGATGGATTTCAGGAACTCCTGCATCTGCCGGCGCAGTTCGAGGTCGAGAGCCGCGAGCGGCTCGTCGAGCAGGACGAGCCGGGGCTGGCAGATCAGGGCGCGAGCGAGCGCCACGCGCTGGCGCTGGCCGCCGGAGAGCTGGGCTGGAAAGCGGTCGGCGAACCGCCCGAGCTGCACCAATTCCAGAGCCTCGGCGACGCGGCGCGCGATCTCCTTGCGCGCCACGTGGCGAACCGACAGGCCGTAGCCGACATTGCCGGCGACGGTAAGATGCGGGAACAGCGCATAGTCCTGGAACACGGTGTTGAAGGGCCGCCGGTTGATCGGCATGCCGCTGATGTCCTGGCCGTCGAGGCGGATCTCGCCCGAAGTCAGCGGCTCCAGGCCGCCGATCAGCCTGAGCACCGTGGTCTTGCCCGAACCGGACGGTCCCAGCACGGTCAAGAACTCGCCATCGCGGATCGCAAGGTCGATGTCGTAGAGCACGGGAACGGTGCCATAGGACTTCGAGACGGAGCGCAGCGTGAGAAGGTCGCTGGTCTGGTTCATGGCTGACTTCCAAGAATAGCGTGTCGGCGGTCCGGTCCGGCCCGGACCGCCAGGTCCTCAAGGATCGCGAGGGCGGGTCAAGGCGCCGCCTTGATCTCGTTCCACAGGTCGGAGCGCTTGGTCGGGTCCTCGACATTGTTGAGCCAGACCAGCTTGTCGTTGCTGCCGGCGCTGCTCGACTCGACCACGGTGTTGCCGAAGCCGGTGCGCTCGGACAAGGCGCCGCTCACCTTCTTGCTCAGCATGAAGTCGATCCACTTCTCGGCCGCGTCCTTGTCGCGAACGCCCTTCGAGATGACCCAGTTGTCGAGCCAGGCGAGCGCGCCCTCGCTCGGATTGATGTAGGCGACGTGGGCGCCGATCTTCTGCAAGGCCTTGACCTGCTGCTGGCCGTAATTGGCCCAGATCAGGGCGACGTCGTTGTTCTGGTAGATCTGCTGGGCCTCGTCGGCGGTGGTGTAGAAGCTCAGCACATTGCCCTTCAGCTCGACGAGCTTGGCCTTGACCGCCGCCATCTGCTCGGCGCTGAGGTTGAACGGGTCCTTGTAGCCCAGCGTCAGCGCCGTGAAGGAGAAATTGTGCTCTCCATTGTCATAGGCCAGCACCTTGCCCTTGTAAGCCGGATCCCACAGCACTGACATCGATGTCGGCGCCGGCTTCACCTTGTCGGTATCGTAGATCAGGCCAATGGAATCGAAGCAGAACGGGATGCCGTAGACCTTGCCGTCCTTGGTGTCGCCGCTGACCTTTGTTATGTCGCGGAAGCGCGGCAGCGTGTCCTTCTGGTTGGGAAGCTTCGACAGGTCGATCGGCGTGACGAGGTCGGCCTGGATGTAGCGCTGCAGCTGCGCGGTGTTGACGGCGAAGACATCGAAGTCCTGCCCCTCGCTGCCCTTGATCTTGGCCCAGATCTCGTCGTCGCTGCCGATGAAGACGACATCGACGCCGATGCCGGTCTCGGCGGTGAAGTCCTTGACCCAATCGGCGTCTGCATAGCCATCCCAGGCCAGCACGCGCAGGTTCGCCGCGAGCGCCGACGACGCCATCAGGCCGATGCCGAGGCCGACACCCGCTATCCCTAGAAGCAGTCTCTTCAGTAGCATGATCATTCTCCCATTTGTTGTTTGTGATGATCTCAGTCCGCGGGTCTTGCCGTCACAGCGGGGTGACGGCCACCAGCCCCTCGTCCGGCACCGCCTGCATCCGGTTGCGCAACGGCTTTCCGAATTCCGGCGCCTGGATCTCGTATTCGTCGCCCGGCGCCGTCTTGATGCCGGAGGCGTAGCTCATCACCGCCGCGCCGAAGAAATAGGCATGCAGGTCGCCCGGCCGGCGGTGCATCGGGTAGCGGAAATGGTAGTGCTCGAGATTGGCGATCGAGTGCGACATGTGCGTCTCGCCCGACAGGAATTCCTGTTCCCAGATGACGGCGCCGTCCCGCCGGATGCGGGAATGCCCGCGCACCTCCGCCGGCAGCTCGCCAATCAGCAGCTCGGGGCCGATCGAGCAGGAGCGGAGTTTCGAGTGCGCGAGGTAGAGGTAGTTCTCGGCCTCGGTCACGTGGTCGGAATACTCGTTGCCCAGCGCGTAGCCGATGCGATAGGGGCGGCCGTCCGGTCCGTTGAGATAGAGGCCGACGATCTCAGCC
>NZ_RZSA01001700.1:0-589 GCF_003998075.1 Mesorhizobium sp. M2A.F.Ca.ET.037.01.1.1
ACGCAGGTGTTTGCGTCGAGACCGGACCGCAGCGCCGCAAGCAGATAGGTTTCCGGATAGAGGGCGTACAGCGCATAGCCTTCGGCCGGCCCGGTGGTTATTTTGCTGCCGCAGTCGATGGCGGCGAGCTTCGCCAGCAGCGACGCATCGAGCGATCCTTTTCGGGCAAATCCCTGCTGCCAGGACCGCAGCACTTCCCGCGACAGCTCGACGAGGATTTCAGAACCCAGCTTCTGCCTCGCCGAACTGCCGTCGGCACCTCTGGTGTCGAATTCCGCGTCGGCAAGGCCCTGGAAGAGTTCCGAGGCGGTAACGAAAAGATCGACCAGAGCAGCGTGACGTTCGATGCCGGCAGGCAGATCGCCAATCGCTTCAGCCTCGGCCAGGACAGCTTCCCTGAGCTGCTCTGCGCTATGCGTTCGCTTGTGGTCGCCGAAGACGATCATACGGCTCCTGCCTGCTGTCTGGTCGCCAACGCGAAGCGGCGCCTGTTTGATCCGCAATCGGGCTCGGCAATTTTTCGCGGCGCGAAGGAACATTCGCGGCCGCTCCCGGTTCGGCGCCGAGGAACTTACCTCCAACCAAAGAG
>NZ_RZSA01001701.1:0-589 GCF_003998075.1 Mesorhizobium sp. M2A.F.Ca.ET.037.01.1.1
GATCGCGACCGATTGCGGATGCAGCGTCACGACGCCGACCTCGGGCCTGCCGGCACCCCCCATGCCGGCCGGCACCTGGCTCTTCTCCTGCGAGCAGGCTGCCAACAGAAGCGTGGCGTACAGGAATCCCGCCCAGGGAGACAGGCGGCGTAGCCTTGCCGGCGATGGAGAACGATCAGGTTGGGTATGCATTGGCTGGATTTTTCCCTGGAGTTGTGGTCCTCGCCCGGCCGTCCGCGCCGGGCGGTTCGACCAACAGCTTGCCCAGGTGACGGGCGAGGAAATGCTGGATGTCGTCCATGAAGGTATAAACGACCGGCACGTAGACGAGGCTGAGTACGGTCGAGGAGATGAGCCCGCCGATCACGGCGATCGCCATCGGCGCACGCGTCTCGGCGTCGGCGCCGATGCCAAGCGCGATCGGCAGCATGCCGGCGCCCATGGCGATCGATGTCATGACGATGGGCCTGGCCCGCTTGCGGATGGCGTCGAGCAGTGCCTCGAAGCGGCTCATGCCGTGCTCCTTCTCGGCGACCAGGGCATATTCGACAAGCAGGATCGAGTTCTTGGCCGTGATGCCCATCAGCAT
>NZ_RZSA01001702.1:0-588 GCF_003998075.1 Mesorhizobium sp. M2A.F.Ca.ET.037.01.1.1
TCTTGGAAAAGGAGTAGATGTCCTCGGTGGCGCGCGCCCGCGAGCGCGCGGCGACCGCCTGCCGCTGCACGCGCGCCGTCAGATTGCTGGCGATCACGGCGACGACGAGGAAGACGGCGAAGGCTACGATGCTTTCCGGGTCCCTGATCGTCAGCGTGTAGCGCGGCTCGAGGAAGAAGAAGTTGAAGGCAAGCGCGGAGAGGAAACAGGCGTAGAGCGCCGGCCAGAGCCCGAAGGTGACCGCCGACGTCAGCACCGCCAGCAGCAGGACGCTGGCGAGATTGCGCACGTCGAGGAACTGGTCGAGGATCGAGCTGACGGCCAGCGCGCCGGCGACATAGACGGTCGAGATCAGATAGGGCCAGATCTGGAAAGGCTTCTGCTCGGTCGCGGCCTTGACCCGCGCCGAGGGCGTGTCGGTATCACGCTCGGCGCCGGAAATGACATGGACGCTGATGTCGCCGGCATTGCGGATCAGATCATAGGTGAGCGAACCCTCGATCAGCTCGCGCCAGCGCGAACGGGTAGGCCGGCCGATGACGATATGGGTAAAATTGTTGGCCGTCGCGTGGCGCACGATGTCCTGGG
>NZ_RZSA01001703.1:0-587 GCF_003998075.1 Mesorhizobium sp. M2A.F.Ca.ET.037.01.1.1
CTGCTGTGCCGTAATGGCTCGCCATCTCGGCGTAGGTCCGGTTGAGACCGGGGTCATAGCGATCAGGGTTGGTGACGGCGGCCTCGAGATTGTCGCAGACCACGAACTTCGGCACGCCGCCCAGAAAGGTAAAAAGGTTCGTGTGCACGCCGATCCAGTCGGGCAGGCTCTCGCTCGGGCACGCCTCGGCATAGGTATAGTTCGAGGCGCCCATCGCCGCGACGAACAGCTTCATGGGGCGTGCTTCGCCGGTGACGGGGTCGAAGACATCGATGGTGTCGCCGGCAAAATCGACGCTTCTCGCCGCCCAGGTGTGTCTGGCGCATCGTCGGGCGGGTGCGCCCTTTCCAGGCCTCAAAGGTCGTGCAAAACCAGGTATAGCCAAAGCCGTCGGGATTGGCGGCGCGATATTCTTCCCACAGGAGCACTCGCGTTACGCCGCGGCGGCGCAACGCCTTCTCCACATAGCTCCAATCGGGCACCGGCCGCCCGGGACTTTGCGACGCCGCCTTCGGTGCCGGGAAGAGGAGCAGCTCAAGGCCTTCGTCATCAATCCCTTCGGGCAGCGGCCAGCTCAGCCCAGCAAG
>NZ_RZSA01001704.1:0-586 GCF_003998075.1 Mesorhizobium sp. M2A.F.Ca.ET.037.01.1.1
GCGTTGAAATACCAATGGTCATGCTGGCCGGCGCCGGCGTCCGCGGCCTGTTGGCTGGGCTCGGCGGCATCCGCCTGATGATCGGTCCGGGCAGGCTGCTGGCTGGGCACGACCCGGCTTCCAGCGTCAGTCTGTGCATCGCCTTCAGAAGGCTCCGGGACCAGCTTGGCTTGTCCGCCGGCTGTCACGACCGGTGCGGGGCTGTTGTCCTGGACCGGCCGGGGTTCGGGCTCGGCGGCCAGGCTTTCACCCGACAGCGTGGCTGCAACGGTGCCTGGCGTCGCGCCTTGCTCACCATCGGGCCGATCGCCCTGGCCGGCGGTCGGCTGTTCCCCTTGGTCGCCGTCGAGCTGGTCTTCATCGATCACCACCAGCAGATGCCGTGTGTCGGTGAGCCGCGCGAAACCGGCCGGGTAGGAAGTGCCGCTGCCAGGCACAAGGCGCTTGACGACACGGTCGCCGCTGCTTGCCACATCCGCAACCAGCGCAGCCAGCGTCCGCGGCTCGATGCCGAGCGCCGCGAAGCCGTCCGAGGCTGCCTCGACGCCGCCTTGCGCGTCGACGAAGGCGATGAAATGCCCTGCCT
>NZ_RZSA01001705.1:0-584 GCF_003998075.1 Mesorhizobium sp. M2A.F.Ca.ET.037.01.1.1
GCGTGTCCGCCGCCGCCTTGAAAGCCGCTGGTTCATAGGCGCGCTTGCCGTCGAACATTTCGGCGATCGCCCTGGCGGCGGCCGCCATCTCCTTCATCGAGGCCTGGCGAGCGGCCACGATGGTGTCGCCGGGCCCCGCGGCCAGCGACGGGCCGGCGAGCGCCAGCAAAACCGCCCTCAGAATGATGCGAGACCTCATGCCTTAACGTCGATGATGCCCATCATGCCGAGCTGCTCATGCTCCCGGATGTGGCAGTGGTACATGCGCGCGCCCGGCCGCTCCTGGCGCGTGAGCCGTCTCGCCGCGCGCCACGTTGACCGTGTCCTTCCACGCCAGATAGGGCGGTTTGGCGATCGTGCCGTCGCGTTCGTGCTCGACAACCTGGAACTGCGTGCCGTGGATATGGAACGGATGATCCATGTCGGCCGGGTTGACGATTTCCCAAAGCTCGGTATCGCCGGCCTGGGCAACGGTGTCGACACGCCCCATATCGAACGCCTTGCCGTTGATCAGGAAGTCCATCCCCGTGCTCGCGGCATTCATCGTCATGGCCTCGGTGAGGAAGAGGCGGCGGCTGACGGTG
>NZ_RZSA01001706.1:0-583 GCF_003998075.1 Mesorhizobium sp. M2A.F.Ca.ET.037.01.1.1
CAGCAGAGCGTTGGCCTTGGCGACGTCGAAAGGATAGGTCGGCACGTCGGCGGTGTAGAATTGCGGATCGTTCTTCGGCACAGGGCCAGTGGCGGTCGCGGCGTAGCCGAGGAAGATCGTCTTGACGACGAAATCCTTGTCGATTGCATGGGCGATCGCCTGCCGCACCTTGAGGTCGGCCAGCTCCTTGCGGCGGTGGTTGATCTCGACGACGAGCTGGTAGGTCAACCCCTCATAGCCCTTGGTGATGACCTTCAGGCCCGGCACTTTGGAGATGCGGTCGAGGTCGGCGAGCGGCACGGCGGAAAAGGCGGCGAGCTGGATCTCTTCGGCTTCCAGCGCAGCCGCGGCGGACGTGCGATCGGGAAGCACCTGGTAGACGATCTCGTCGAGATAGGGCTCGTCCTTGCCCCAATAGGCGTCGTTCCTCGTCAGCCGGTAATATTGGCCGGCCTTGTATTCGGCGAATTTGAACGGACCGGTGCCGACCGGCGCATTGTTGGCCGGGTTGTCCTCGATCTTGCCGTTTTCATAAACGTGCTTCGGCACGACGCTCGACAGCGCCGGCAGCGCGTTGCGGATG
>NZ_RZSA01001707.1:0-582 GCF_003998075.1 Mesorhizobium sp. M2A.F.Ca.ET.037.01.1.1
GGATGTCGACGAGGCGATCCGCCGGCTGCCCGCTGCAGGCTTCAAGGCCAAGGTCGACCTCAGCGAGAACCGGCAGTCCTTCAGCGACCTCGAGCTCATCCTGGGCAAGGCGAAATTTTCCGGCAGCATCGATTCCACCCAGCCGGATGGCGCCAGGCCTTCCGTGCTGATGCAACTGACGGGCGGCGAGATGGATCTGGACGGGCTCGCGGCCTTCGCTTCGATCTTCATCAG
Organism: Mesorhizobium sp. M2A.F.Ca.ET.037.01.1.1; assembly: GCF_003998075.1. Lineage (NCBI taxonomy): Bacteria > Pseudomonadati > Pseudomonadota > Alphaproteobacteria > Hyphomicrobiales > Phyllobacteriaceae > Mesorhizobium > Mesorhizobium sp. M2A.F.Ca.ET.037.01.1.1. The sequence continues at coordinate 235 of NZ_RZSA01001707.1, forward strand.
CGACAAGGGCGCTAACCGCTTTTCGGACCGCGATCTCGATTTCCAGATCAAGGCAGGTCCGGTCAGCGCCCTAGGCCTCAGCGCCGATACGGTCGATACCGCGCTGCGGCTGCGCGAGGGCCTGCTCGAGATCGACCGGCTGTCGATCGGCGGCCTGGCCGGCGCCTCGATCAGCGCCACGGGCCGGGTCAAGGATTTTCCGCAAAGCCCGACCGGCAAGCTCAACGCCTCCATCGTTGCTGTGGACCTCAAGCCGCTGATCGATGTCGCGGCCGAGCATTATCCCGACAATGCCGTGCTCAAAGGCCTGGCAAGCCGCGCGGCGGCCTATCCCGAACTGTTCCAAGA
>NZ_RZSA01001708.1:0-576 GCF_003998075.1 Mesorhizobium sp. M2A.F.Ca.ET.037.01.1.1
GACCTCGCCGGAAGGACCGAGCGCGCCCGGCGGCACATGCGAATTGCGCCAGCGCGACAGCGCGTAGACCTGCATCTTGTAGAGATCCTTGATCGGATTGAAGCCGCCATTCATGTCGCCGTAAAGCGTGGCGTAGCCGACGGACATCTCGCTCTTGTTGCCGGTGGTGACCACCATCGAACCGAATTTGTTCGAGATCGCCATCAGGATCGTGCCGCGCGCACGGCTCTGCAGGTTTTCCTCGGTGATGCCTTCCTGGGTGCCCTCGAAGAGCTGCGTCAGCGCATGCTTGAAGCCTTCGACCGGCTCGGAGATCGGCACGATGTCATAACGACAACCGAGCGCGCGCGCGCAGTCCTCGGCGTCCTTCAGCGAATCCTTCGACGTATAGCGGTAGGGCATCATCACGGTGCGCAGCCGCTCCTCGCCCAGCGCATCGACGGCCAAGGCCGCGCAGATCGCCGAATCGATGCCGCCGGAGAGGCCGAGCACGACGTTCTTGAAGCCGTTCTTGTTGACGTAGTCGCGCAGGCCGAGCATGCAGGCGCGATAGGCCGCCTCTTCCCGCTCGGGCAC
>NZ_RZSA01001709.1:0-575 GCF_003998075.1 Mesorhizobium sp. M2A.F.Ca.ET.037.01.1.1
GTATAGGTATAGGGCAGGCCGACGCGGATGGCGGCTTCGGCCGCGGCGCGGATCTCGTCGGGCGCCGACATGGTCTCGACCCAGGCGACTTCGGCGCCGCCGGCCTTGAGACCCTCGATCTGCTCGGCGAAGGCATCGACGGCATCGTCATAGGTCAGGGCGCCGAGCGGCACCAGCAACTCGCCGGTCGGGCCGACGGAGCCGGCGACGATCACCTTGCGGCCGGCCTTGTCGGCGACGGAGCGGGCGATCTCAGCGGCGCGCTTGTTCAACTCGTGCACGCGGTCCTGCGCATGATGCAGCTTGAGCCGGTGGCGGGTGCCGCCGAAGGAGTTGGTCAGGATGATGTCGGCGCCGGCATCGACGAAGTTCTGATGCAGGCTGGCAATCGTCTCGGGCGAAGTTTCATTAAGCAACTCGGGCGCTTCGCCGGCCTCGAGACCCATGGCGAACAGATTGGTGCCGGTGGCGCCGTCGGCCAGGAGCACGCCCTTTTCGGCCAGCAATGCGTCAATCGGGTTGGTCGCGGTCATGGCTTTTGCTTTCGTGTTCGAATTCAAATAACGATATAAAGA